>VFKS01000234.1 GCA_009885425.1 Novosphingobium sp. | reverse complement strand
CTTACGACGAGGGCTGGAGCCGCCGGATCATCGAGGCGATCGATTCCGGGCTGACTGCCGAGGCGGCGATCGAGCGGGTCCAGCAGCGCACCCGGATGCGGATGCGGCAGATCGACGATCCCTTGCTGGCCGACCGGATGCACGATCTGGAGGATCTCTCCAACCGGCTGCTGCGGATCGTTTCGGGGCAGATGGGCACAGCGGCCAGCCAGGGCCTGCGCAGCGATACGATCCTGATCGCGCGCAATCTCGGCCCGGCCGAGCTGCTGGAATATGACAAGCGCCGTTTGAAGGGCGTGATCCTTGAGGAAGGCTCCTTGACCGCGCACGTGGTGATCGTGGCGCGGGCGATGGGCGTTCCGGTGCTGGGCCGGGTGCGCAGTCTGCGCGGGGTAATCCGCGAAGGTGATCCGCTGCTGCTCGATGCCGACCGGGGCGAGGCCGTGGTCCGCCCGATCGAGGCCATGGCCGAAGCCTTCGACGCCCGCTTTGCCAAAAGCAAGGAGCGCCAGGCCGCCTATGCCGCGTTGCGTGATGTCGAACCGTTCACCCGCGATGGCACCCGGATCACCGTGATGATGAACGCCGGGCTGCGCGATGACATGCCCAATCTGGCGCTGGCCGGGGCGGACGGCGTCGGGCTGTTCCGAACCGAGTTCCAGTTCCTGGTTTCCGCGACACTACCCGCGCGCGAACGCCAGACCCGGCTCTACCGCGATGTGCTGGACATTGCCGGAGACAAACCGGTGGTGTTCCGCACGGTCGATATCGGCGGCGACAAAGTGCTGCCCTATCTGCGTCACAACGATGGAGAACACGAGGAGAACCCGGCGATGGGCTGGCGCGCGCTGCGCGTCGCGCTCGAACGCGAAGGACTGATGAAGGTTCAGGCCCGCGCCCTGCTCGAGGCAGCGGGTGGGCGGACGCTCAACGTGATGTTCCCGATGGTGTCCGAACCGTGGGAATTCGATGCCGCCAAGGCGGTGTTCGATAGCCAGCTCAAATACCTCAAGGGTCAGAAGAAGCTGCTGCCCGAAGCGATCCGCTTTGGCGCGATGCTCGAGGTGCCGGCACTGGCCGAAGTGCTCGATCAGCTCGCCCCGCGGCTCTCGTTCCTGTCGATTGGGACCAACGATCTGACCCAGTTCCTCTATGCCGCCGATCGCTCCAATCCCAAACTGGCTGAGCGCTATGACTGGCTGTCGGTCGCGATCATGCGTTTCCTCAAGCGGGTCCAGACCTCGCTGGTCGGCCACCGCGTCGATGTGACGGTCTGCGGCGAGATGGGCGGGCGGCGGCTGGAGGCGCTGGCATTGCTGGGGATCGGAATCCGCCGCCTGTCGATCACCCCGGCAGGTGTGGGCCCGATCAAGGAACTGGTCCGCAAGGTCGACCTGGCAGAGATCACCGCAGCAATGAATCTGTGGCTCGCCTCGCCCCCGCCCAGCCTGCGCGAAGCGCTTGCCGCATGGGCGGCAGAACGCGATATCGAGGCGGATTGAACGCCGGTTTTCAGCGCTTTCACCACCCTGTCACATTTTCAACTCTATCTGGCGCTTCGCTCTGGCCGGGCGCGCCGATTTGGCGTTGACTCAAACGCGTAAAAACGGATGGTCCGGCCCGTCTGAAAAGCAAAAGATTTTTGACGGGGTCGAGATGGAAGAGATGGTTATGGAAGAGGCCGAGCTGCCTCTCGAAGGTGTTGGCGCGCGGTTGATGCGCGCGCGTGAATCAGATGGGCGTTCCCGTGCCCAGATCGCGGCCGAGACCCGCATTCCAGAACGCCATCTCGCCGCGATCGAGGCGGGCGATTTTGCAGCCCTGCCTGGGCGGACCTATGCGGTCGGCTTTTCGCGGACCTTTGCCAAGGCGCTGGGGCTTAATCCGGAAGAAATCGCGATCGCCGTGCGCGCCGAACTGGAAGCGCAGGAGCCTTCCGAAACGCGGCGTCAGGTCCAGACATTTGAACCGGGCGATCCGGCCCGGGTGCCCAGCCGGCGGCTGGCGTGGATCGCAGCGGTCGGTGTGCTGGTGGTGCTGATTGCCGGGTTCTTCCTCGCGCGGTCGATGTTCTTCCCAGCAGGAGAGCTCGCCTCCAGCTTGCCGCAAGACGCTCCGGCCTCTGCTGCCAGTCAAGCAGCGCCCGCTCCGCTGCCGACTGGTGGAGTGGTGGTGTTTACCGCGCTGCAACCGAGCGTCTGGGTCAAGTTCACAGATGGGGCTGGCAATCAGTTGCTGCAAAAGGAACTCGCCCAGGGCGAAAGCTATACCATTCCCGAAGGCATAACTGACGTGAAGCTGTGGACAGCCCGGCCAGAAGCGCTGTCGATCACCGTCGGTGGACAGTCCGTGCCGAAACTGTCCGAAGTCCAGCAGACGCTGAAGGACGTGCCGGTCAGCGCCGCTGCCTTGCTCGCGCGCGGGACCGGCGCGGGGGTTCTGGCGACCGAACCCGCGGCACCACAGACCAGTCAGCGCGATGCCGAACCGAGCCGGCAGCGTGAATCCCGGACGTCGGCGCCACGCCGCACCGAAAGCCCGGCGGCACAGCCCAGTACGGCGCCATCGCTGGCGATCCCCGCAGCGCAACCCTCAGCCACTACCCCAGCCCCAGCTGCTTCAACCACCTAGCCTGCGGATAGCGCGCGCCGCGCGCTCGACACGGCGCGGCTCGCAAGGTTAATGACAGGGCCAATGGTTCATCGCCGGTTCGGTTCGACCCGCTATCGGCAATGAGACCCTATCCGGCATGGAACGACAGATATGAAGCAGCTTTTCCGACATAAGTCCCTGATGGTGGTGCTGACCCTGGCGCTGGCCGCTCCGGCCCTTGCGCAAACAGCCGAACCCGGTCTCGAGTTGCGGATGCGCAAGCTTGAGGCCGAGGTGTCGGCCCTGCAGCGGGTGGTTTTCCCCGGCGGGGACGGACGGTTTTTCCCGCAGATCCAGACCAGTTCGGGCGCAACCACGCCGGCCGGAACCCCGGCGACTTCGCCCAACGCCGATATGCTGACGCGGATGGACGCGCTTGAAGGTCACGTTTCCAAATTGACCGCGCAAGTTGAGGAAGACCGCAACCGGATCGACAAGCTGGAAACCCGGCTGGCTGCGATTGAGGCGGGCAAGGCGGCTCCGTCTGCCGGCGAAACCGCTGCTGTCATTGCGCCGGCGCCCAAACCGGTAACTATCATCACCCCTGCGCCAAAACTCGCCGCACCTGCGGCCAAACCGGCCGACCCATCGGCCAAGCGGATGGCGGCGGTGCGGGCGGTGCCCAAACCCCAGACCGACGATCCGGGCGATGACGAATACTCCTATGGCTTTCGTCTGTGGGAGGCCAAATTCCAGCCCGAAGCGCAGCAGCAGCTCAAGCTTTTCCTGACCAAGTATCCCAAGCACGCCCGGGTCAGCTATGCCCGCAACCTGCTCGGCCGGTCTTATCTCGATGAAGGCAACCCGCGCGAGGCGGCAAGCTGGTTCCTGCAGAATTACAAGGCCGATCCCAAGGGCGATCGCGCCCCCGACAGCCTGCTCTATCTGGGCGAAGCAATGCGCCAGCTGAAGGATACCAATCGGGCTTGCGTGGCGATCGAACAGTTCGGCCGCGATTTCCCCAAGGAGGCCGCTGGCCGGCTCATGGCGCAATACGAGGCGACCAAGGGCGGGTTGAAGTGCCCGGCTTAAGGTGGATTGTCCGCCAGCCCTGACCACCCGCTTCGCGGCCGATCTGGGCGCGCTGTGGACCGGTGAGGGGCGGTTGGGGCTGGCCGTTTCGGGCGGGCCGGATAGTCTGGCGCTGCTGCTGCTGGCCCATGCGGTGCTCCCCGGACGGATTGCCGCTGCGACAATCGATCACGGCTTGCGCGCCGAAAGTGCAGCGGAATCTGCCCTTGTTGGCCAAATCTGTAGTGAACTTGAGGTTCCTCACGCAGCGCTGCGTGTAGCGGTTGAACCGGGCAATGTGCAGGCCCAGGCGCGCACTGCTCGCTACACTGCGCTGGCCGGATGGATGGAGAGTGAAGGGCTGGAGGCGCTCGCCACCGCGCACCATGCCGACGATCAGGCCGAAACCCTGCTGGCCCGATTGAACCGAGGCAGCGGCGTGGCGGGCCTTGCCGGAGTGCGGGCGCGGGGAGCGGTGCCGGGCACCCGGATGCCGTTGCTCCGCCCTCTGCTGGGCTGGCGGCGGTCGGACCTCGCCGAAGTGGTCGCGCTGGCTGGACTGACGCCCGCGCAAGACCCCTCCAACACCGATGACCGCTTCGACCGAGCACGGCTCCGCAAGGCGCTGGCTGGGGCCGACTGGCTCGATGTGCCTGCATTGGCGCTCAGCGCCGCAAATCTGGCCGATGCCGACGCCGCGCTCGAATGGGCGGCGCAACGCGAATGGAGCGAGTGCGTGGCCAAGGGCCCGATGGGGCTGACCTATCGGCCCAAGGCTCCCCGCGCAGTGGCCTTGCGCGTGCTGGCACGGATCGTGACCAAGCTGGATGGCGAGGCCCCGCGCGGATCGGCGGTGGCGCGGCTGTTCGACAGTCTGTTGGCGCGCCAGCCCGCCTCAATCGGCAATCTCGTAGCGCGGGTGATGCCGGATGGGTGGAGTTTTACGAAAGCGCCGGTGCGGCGGGGGTAGTGGGTGGGCTTCGACAGGCTCAGCCTGAGCGGGGGTTGGAAATGGGTCTCACACAAACCCCGCTCAGGCTGAGCCTGTCGAAGCCCCGGCATTAACGCCGCGCCATTCCCTGTTGCTGCATCCGCCAGACCAGTTGGTCATAGCGGTCCTGCCCGAAGAACGGTTCGCCCTGATAGACCATCAGCGGCACGCCATAGTGGCCGCCCAGCCGTTGATCCGCCGCGTTGGCTTCGATCACCGCATCGAGCCGTTCGGCCTCGGCGGCCTGCACCGCGTCCAGCTCGGCCAGATCGCACCCGGCAGCGGCAAAGGCATTGGCGAGGTGATCGCCCTCGTGCCAGCCATCGACCTCGCCCGACCAGATCAGGTGGCTGACTGCGCGCAGTACCGCCAATCCCTGATCCCGTTCCGCTGCCAGTGCTCCCAGCCGGGTCAGGCGGTGAATGTGCGGTTGCTCTTTTGGATAGGTCCGGGTGGCAAAATCCATCGCCACCGGATCGGGGCGCGGCCAGCGCAGGGTCATCCCGGCGAACTCTGCACTGCGGACGGAGTCTTTGAACAGATAACTGGTCCACAACGGATCGGCGTTGGTGAAGAAATCGGGCTGGCGCACCGCAATCGGCAGCACCGGGCGGACATTGATATGCGCATCCCAGTCCCGCTCCAGCTCCACCAGCCGCGGCGTGACCAGATAGGAATAGGGGCTGCGGAACGACCAGTAGAGGTCGACAGTGTGTGTCATTGTGCCCCCATATCAATCACGAAACGGTACTTCACGTCGGCTTTTTCCATCCGATCAAACGCGTGGTTGATCTGGTCCATCCGGATCAGCTCAATCTCGGACAGGATGCCCTTCTCGCCACAAAGATCGAGCATTTCCTGAGTCTGCGCAATCCCGCCCACACCCGATCCGGCCACTGCCTTTTGCCCGCCGAGCAGTAGGCCGGAATGAAACGGTTCCATCATCTCGATCATTCCGACGATGCAAAGCGTGCCCTGCTTGTCGAGCAGGAACAGATAGGGCGTGACATCGTGTTTGACCGGCACCGTATCGAGCAGGAAATCAAAGCTGCGGGTCGCGGCTTTCATCGCGGCCTTGTCGGTCGAGACCAGGACATGATCGGCCCCCAGCTTCTTGGCATCTTCGCCCTTGGCGGGTGAGGTGGTGATCATCGTCACTTCTGCGCCGAGCGCCTTGGCGAATTTGACCCCCATGTGGCCAAGCCCGCCGAGGCCAATGACGCCAACCCGGGTGCCGGGGCCGACGTTCCAGTTCTTCAGCGGGCTGTAGGTGGTGATCCCGGCGCAAAGCAGCGGCGCCGCTGCAGCCATGTCGAGACTATCGGGCAGGCGCAGGACGAACGGTTCGGCCACCACGATTGCGGTGGAATAGCCGCCATAGGTCGGGCTGCCGTCGATCCGGTCCTTGCCATTGTAGGTGCCGGTCGACCCTTCGCGGCAGTAGTTCTCTTCGCCTTCCTCGCAGGCATCGCAGTGGCGGCACGAATCGACCACGGTGCCGACCGCGACCCGGTCGCCGACTTTGAACCGGGTAACATCGGGGCCGACCGCGCGGACCGTGCCGACAATTTCGTGCCCCGGAACGAACGGATAGTTGGTCCGGCCCCAATCGTTGCGCGCGGCGTGCAGGTCCGAATGGCAAACCCCGCAAAAGGCGATGTCGATGGCCACATCCTCGCCGCGCAATTCGCGCCGCTCGATGCTGAACGGGGCCATTCCCGAATCTGGCGCAGTGGCGCCCCAGGCGGCTGTGGTTGTCATCTTGCTCTCCCGGTGATTGCGGCTTGCCGCGTTGCTTTCTTGCGGGCATTAATCGCGCGATTAAAGGGAGAGTCAAATGCGGATTGATTCAACTACGGCTGCGGTCGTTACCGGCGGCGCCTCGGGGCTGGGTCAGGCTACGGCTCAGGCTTTGGCGGCGGTCGGCGTCAAGGTTGCGATCTTCGATGTGAACGCGGAAAAGGGCGAGGCGGTTGCCGCAGCGATCGGCGGGCTGTTCTGCCATGTCGATATCACCAGCGAGGAATCGGTCGTCGCCGGCTTTGCGAAAGCCCGCGCCGCGCACGGCCAGGAACGGATCACCGTCCACTGCGCGATGACCAGCCGCCGGGGCAAGACGCTGGCCTGGGATAAGGAAGCGGGCCAGCTCAAGCGGCTATCGACCGAGGATTACATCTACGGCGTACAGGGCATTCTGGTCGCCAGCTACCGGATCGCCTCGCTTTCGGCTGAGGGCATGGCGGGTCTCGAACCGCTCGAGGATGGCGAGCGCGGCTGCATCACGCTGACCGCATCGGTCGCGGCGCAGGACGGGCAAATCGGCCAGATCATCTATGGATCGGCCAAAGCCGGGGTCAACGGCCTGGTCCTGCCGATGGCGCGCGATCTTTCGGACCTGGGCATTCGGGTCAATTCGATCATGCCGGGGATCTTCGCCACCCCGCTGATGCTGGGGGCCAAGCAGAACGTGCTCGACAGTCTGGCCGCATCGGTGCCGTTCCCCAAACGGCTGGGCAAGCCTGAGGAGTTCGGCAGTCTGGCGCTGGAACTGGCCCGCAATTCCTATTTCAACGGCCAATGCATCCGCCTGGACGGCGCGATCCGCATGGCCCCGCGCTGAGGAGCACCAAACATGACATCACCCTTCAAGGACGGCCTGCTCGACGGCAAGGTCGCGTTTATCGCCGGCGGAACCAGCGGCATCAATCTGGGCATTGCCAAACGGATGGCAGCGCTTGGCGCCAAGGTTGCAGTGCTCGGCCGCAATCCCGAAAAGGCCGCCGCTGCTGCTGCCGAAATTGGCCATGACGCGATCGGCCTGACCGCCGATGTGCGCGATTACGGCGCGATCCGGGGGGCGATGGAAGAGGTTCGCAGCAAGTTCGGGCCGATGGACATCGTCGTCTCTGGCGCGGCCGGGAACTTCCTCGCGCCGGTGCTGGGGATGAGCGCCAATGCCTTCAAGACCGTGGTCGATATCGACCTGCTCGGCACATTCAACGTGTTTCGCGGGTGCCACGATCTGCTCGCGCCCAACGCCTCGCTGATCGCGATCACGGCGGGGCAGGCCGAACAGCCGATGCAGCTCCAGGCCCACGCTTGCGCGGCCAAGGCCGGGATCAACCAGCTGGTCCGGGTCCTGGCGCTCGAATGGGGCCCCGATGTGCGGGTCAACGGGATTTCGCCCGGCCCAATCGAAGGGACCGAAGGCATGGCCCGGCTGGCGCCCGATGCTTCGACCAAGCAAAAGCACTTTGACCGGATCGCGATGAAGCGCTGGGGCTATGTCGATGAAATCGCCGAAGGTACAGTGTTCCTGTCGAGCGACGCGGCGAAATACATCACCGGTGCGATCCTCGACATCGATGGCGGCAGCAGTTTGGGCGAT
>VFKS01000133.1 GCA_009885425.1 Novosphingobium sp. | reverse complement strand
TTGATGAAGGCGGTGACGAAGCCGTTACCCGCCGCCGCGACAAGAGCCTGGAGGCGGTCGGCATTCTCTTGCTTCGCTTTGCGGCGGTTGATGTTTTGGCCGATCCCGATGCGGTGGTGGCCAGCATCGTCGCCGCCATGAAGGCGCGCTATGAAAATCAGCGCAGCCGCCCCCGCCCCAGCCAAGCCCCGCGAGGATATTCCCGGTGACCCTGCTTAAAATCGAAAACCTCCACGCCACCGTTGCCGACAAGCCGATCCTCAAGGGCCTGTCGCTGACCATTAATGCGGGCGAAGTGCACGCGATCATGGGCCCCAATGGCGCGGGCAAATCGACGCTCGGCTATGTGCTGGGCGGGCGGCCCGGCTACGCAGTGACCGAAGGCTCGGTTGAGTTTGATGGGCAGGATCTGTTCGCGCTCGAACCGTTCGAACGCGCCGCTGCCGGGCTGTTCTTGGGCTTCCAGTACCCGGTCGAAATCCCCGGCGTGTCGTTCGTCCAGTTCCTGCGCGAAAGCCTCAACGCCCAGCGCCGCTCACACGATCTCGCACCGCTGTCGGGCGGGGAATTCCTCAAGCTGGCGCGCGAAAAAGCGGCATTGCTCAAACTCGACATGGAAATGCTCAAGCGCCCGGTCAACGTCGGCTTTTCCGGCGGCGAGAAAAAGCGCGCCGAGATGGTCCAGATGGGCATCCTTGGGCCAAAGCTGGCGGTGCTCGATGAAACCGATTCGGGTCTCGATATCGACGCACTGCGGGTGGTTGGCGATGGCATCAACGCCACCATGCGCAGCCCCGACAAGGCGGTGCTGCTGATCACCCATTACCAGCGCCTGCTCGACTATGTGAAGCCGGACTTTGTCCACGTGCTGGCCGATGGCCGGATCGTGCGCACCGGCGGGGCCGAACTGGCGCTCGAACTGGAAGAGCATGGCTATGAGGTGGTAGCGGCGTGAGCCAGGTGCTCGCCCTTCCTACCCGCCGCGATGAGGCGTTCCGCTATGCGGACCTCCCGGCGCTGGCCCCGCTGTGGCCGGTGGCGGTCGAGCGGATCGTGCTCGGCGCAGGCGAAGTGCGGGCCATGGCGATCACACACACCGGCGATCAGCCACTGGCGCGCGAGCTGTTGGTGGAGCTGGCGGCGGGGGCCTCGTTTACGCTCCATCTGCTCAACGCGGGCACTGCCTATGGCCGGTTTTCGCTGACCGTGACGCTGGGTGCGGGCGCCGAATTCACCCTTGGCGCGGCGCAATTGGCGGCGGCGGGCCAGACGCTCGAAGTCGTGACGCGGGTTATTCATGCCGCTCCCGATGCGATCAGCCGGCAGACGGTCCGCTCGGTCGCGGCCAGCAAGGGCGTGGTCAACTACCTCGGCAAGGTGCTGGTCGAAAAGGGTGCCGACGGGACCGATGGATCGCAGTCGGTCCGCGCCATGCTGCTCGACCGTACCGCGACCGCCAATGCCAAGCCGGAACTCGAAATCCATGCCGACGATGTGAAATGCGCCCACGGCTGCGCGGTGGGCGAGCTGGACGCAAATGCTCTATTCTACATGGCCCAGCGCGGCCTGCCGCCCGAAACGGCCAAGCGGTTGATGCTACAAGCCTTCGTGGCCGAAGCCTTCACCGGGGCGGCGGACGAAGAAGTGCTGATCGGACAGGCGATCGCGGCGCTGGAGGCAATGCTGTGAACGCCGCTGAAAACCCCACTCTGCGCGCGCTGTCGCGCTGGGAGAACGAGGGCGGCGCGCCGTTGTCCGCCGCGCTGCGCGACCAGTTCCCCGGCCTGTCTGGCGGCTGGCACTATCTCGATAGCGCCGCGACCGCGCAAAAACCGCAAGTCGTGATCGACGCCTGCACCGCTGCCATGGGCCGCGACTATGCCACGGTCCACCGCGGGGTTTATTCGCGCAGCGCGAACATGACGCTGGCGT
>VFKS01000061.1 GCA_009885425.1 Novosphingobium sp. | reverse complement strand
GCAAGGTCCTTGCCGGTCGCGCGGTTGGTGGCATCGAGATAGGTATAGGCCGCCCGAACGGTTAGCCTTCCATCGATCCGCGCTTTGCCTTCCAGTTCGAACCCTTGCGCCCGGGTGCGGCCGATATTGAAGTAACCGCTGGGCGAAACGTAATCGATCAGGTTGCTGCTATCGCGGCGAAACAGGGTGGCGGCAAAGTGCAGTTCGCCGCCCCGATCGCCATGCTCGATCCCGAAATCGACCGCAGTGCTGGTTTCAGGTTGGAGCGCAACGTTTCCGCCGTAGCCATAAAGCTGGCTGAGCGTGGGCGCCTTGAACCCTTCGCCAAAGCTGGCCTTGATCCGCCAGTTCGGCCCGAATTCAAAGCTGGCGTTGCTGCCCAGCGTCCACTGGCTGCCATAGCGGTCATGATCGGTCAGCCGCGCGCCCGCAGTCAGGTTGAGCGGGCCGCGATCATACCGCAGCAAGCCATAGCCGCCCGTTTGGCGCGCGGTGTTGCGCGGATCATAGGTCGTCGAAAACCGGGTCCATTCGCTGTCACCGCCAAAATCGAGCGAGACATCGCCAGTCAGCCGCACCATCCCGGTAAAATCGGCCCGCACGCTGCGGCCCGCCGTTTCAAAGCCCGGCGCCGAGCCATAAGTGGGATCAAAGTAGGCCCGGCGGGTGTCCGACAGCGCCACTCCGCCGCGCAGGTTGAACCCATCGCCGATGTATTCCAGCCCGGCTCGGCCACTGCCCTGGCGCGTCGTCTGATACTCCGGCGTATCGGCAAAGGCATAAGTCGGGAACGGATAGCCATCGAATTCGATCCGGCTATCGGCATAACGCCCAGCGACGGTGGCTGAGAGCCCTTCGCTCAGCTCCAGCTTTCCGCGCAGGCCCAGCCGCCACTGGCGGAACGCATCAGGCTCTACGCCGGGGGCATAGGCCGAAATACCATCGCTGGTGACATAGCCGCCGGTCGCGGTCAGTGCATAGCCGTCACCCTGCGTGCCCAGTGCCAGATCAGCGCTGGCGGTATCGTTAGCACCGTATTCAACCCCGGCGCGCACGCCGCTGAACTCGGCGCTGGTCACCGCCAGCACGCCGCCGATGGCGTCCGATCCCCACGGCACCGAATTTGATCCGCGCAGCAACTCAATCTTGCCGATCCCGCCGGTCAGCAGCGTGCCAAAATCAAACCCGCCCGACGGCGCGGCGGCATCGGCCATCCGTACGCCGTCAATCATCACCACAAG
>VFKS01000345.1 GCA_009885425.1 Novosphingobium sp. | reverse complement strand
TCGATATCCTGATCAACAACGCCGGGATCACCCGCGATAACCTCGCCATGCGGATGAAGGACGATGAATGGGACGCGGTGATCCGGGTCAATCTTGAGGCCGCGTTCCGCCTGATGCGCGCGGCCTGCAAGCCGATGATGAAGGCCCGCCACGGCCGGATCATCAGCATCACCAGTGTAGTCGGCGCCACCGGCAATCCCGGGCAGGTCAACTATGCCGCCGCCAAAGCCGGGCTGGTCGGCATGTCCAAGTCTTTGGGCCAGGAAGTCGCTAGTCGCGGGATCACCGTCAACTGCGTAGCCCCCGGTTTCATCCGCACCGCGATGACCGATGGGCTGCCCGATGCTCAGAAAGACGCGCTCAATGCCCGGATCCCGATGGGGCGGATGGGCGAGGGTGCGGATATCGGCGCCGCCGTGGCCTATCTGGCCAGCAAAGAGGCCGGTTACATCACCGGCCAGACGCTCCATGTGAACGGCGGGATGGCGATGTTGTCATGAGCCGGGCCGTGTCCGCCCGGCGATGATATCCTAGGGTGGAGCTGGTTTGCCCCGCTAGCTGCGGAATTTATCCCCAGTTTAGCCGGAAATCCGCTGCCCGAGCCTTGCCGCGCGCCCGCCCGGCGTTAAGAAAGGCAGTCCGAAATGGCGGCGCAGCGCCGATTCCTGCAGTGCGCGCGCGTAGGGGACTTGATACGACCATGAAGGCCACAATTGAACGCGCGACGCTGCTGAAGTGCCTGTCGCACGTGCAGTCCGTTGTTGAACGGCGCAACACCATTCCGATCCTGTCGAACGTGCTGATCGAGGCGGCCAGCGATGGCACGATCAAGATCATGGCGACCGACCTCGATCTGCAAGTGGTCGAAAGCCTCAGCGCGGTTTCGGTTGAAGGCGCGGGCGCGATCACCGTTTCGGCGCACCTGCTGTTTGATATCGCGCGCAAGTTGCCCGATGGCAGCCAGGTCAGCCTCGAAACCGCGGACAATCGCATGGCGGTGAAGGCCGGACGCAGTCGGTTCAGCTTGCCGACCCTGCCGCGCGACGATTTTCCGATGATCGTCGAAGGTGATCTGCCGACCAGCTTTGAACTGCCCGCCGCTACGCTGGCGCAGCTGATCGATCACACCCGCTTTGCGATCAGCACAGAGGAAACCCGCTATTACCTCAACGGCATTTTCATCCACGTGATCGACGAAGAGCTGCGCGCTGCGGCCACCGATGGCCACCGGCTGGCGCGCTATACCATTGCCCGCCCCGATGGCGCCGATGGCATGCCCGACGTGATCGTGCCGCGCAAATGCGTTGCCGAACTGCGCAAGCTGCTCGAAGAATCGCTCGATTCAAACGTCCAGATCGATCTGTCAGCCAGCAAGGTCCGCTTTACGCTCGGCGGCGAAAACGGGGTGGTGCTGACCAGCAAGCTGATCGACGGGACTTTCCCCGATTACAGCCGCGTTATCCCGACCGGGAATGACAAGCTGCTCAAGCTCGATCCCAAGAGCTTTTGGCAGGGCGTGGACCGTGTTGCGACCATCGCCACGGAAAAAACCCGGGCGGTCAAGATGGCGCTCGACACGGACAAGGTCACACTCTCGGTCACCAGCCCCGACAACGGCACCGCGGCTGAAGAAGTGCCAGCCAGCTATTCATCGGCCGGGTTCGAGATCGGTTTCAACGCGACCTACCTCAAGGACATCCTTGGCCAGATCGACGGCGATACGGTCGAACTGCACCTGGCCGACGCCGGCGCACCAACGCTGATCCGCAAGGATGACAAGTCGCCAGCGCTCTACGTGCTGATGCCAATGCGGGTGTGACAATGAAACGCTTAATCACGATTGCTGCGCTGGCTGGCGGGCTTGCCGTGCAGCCCGTCATGGCCCAAACCACCTCACCGGCGCCTGCCATTTCTGCTGATTCCGATCTGCTTTGCGCCGCGTGGGCTGCCAACACCGCTGGCAAGAACAAGACCGAAAAAGAGAAGGTCGGGCTTACCGTGCTGATGACCTATTTTATCGGCCAGTGGGAAGGCGCGACCGGACGCAGCATCGATGAAGGGCTGACATTCGGCTATCTGACCAGCAACATTGCCAAGATCGAGGGCGCGGATGCCGCGTGCATGGCGCGCGCCAGTGCATTTGGACAGCGGCTGCAACTGGTCGGCAATCGCCTGCAAAATTCAGGTAATGACAAGTAGCCGAATTTGCGGATCGTGTGATCCGGTCCTGAGATGAGCGCCGCCGCATCAGCCACCGTCAAAAGCCGAGCCTGTGGCAGCTGTACGCTGTGCTGCAAGCTCCTCAAAATCCCCGAAACCGATAGCGGCAAGGGTGATTGGTGCCAGCATTGCAGCGTCGGCAAGGGTTGCAATATCTACGCCGACCGGCCTCAGC
>VFKS01000298.1 GCA_009885425.1 Novosphingobium sp. | reverse complement strand
GGTCAGGGTTAGCAGGCCGCGACGGCGGCGCAGGCCCTTGGAAGTCCGTTCGAGCCGAAAGCCCCAGTCGGCCAGAACCGTGCGGACAATCCCGCTGGCCAGACCCAGCACGATCAACGCCGCCAGTGCCGCCAACGCGCCGAGCAGCTGAGTCGCGCCATCGAGCCGGGTTACGGCGAGACTGCCATTTTCGGCCGCACCGAGCCATCGCTCGGCGTCGTCCCAATCGAACGGCAACAGGAAGTCGAGCTGCTGGGCCAGTCCCAGCAACACCACGAAGATCACCAGACTGAACGAATAGAGGCCAAGGATCAGCAAGCGCGGCAGGTCCATTGCGAACAGCAGTTCGGCCGCCGGTTCAGCCGCACCATCGGTCGCAGGATCGGCCTGCACTGCCGCGCCGGCCTTGCGCTCGCGCACCGTCGCGCGCAGCCGGGTCGCATCGTCCTCGGTCACATAGCGCAGCTCCGCCTCCTCGCCTTTGCCGCCGCCGGTCTCGAACCGGACCATCGCCAGCCCCAGCATCCGGGCCAGCGCCGGCTGCTCAACCGAAACGTCGGCGATCCGGTCATAAGGAACCGAGCGGGCCGAACGGCTCAGCAGCCCTTGCTCGATCCGGATGTCATCCGTTCCGATGAAATAGCGAAACCGCCTCCAGCCCAGCCAGCGAAACAGCATGCTGCCCAGCAGGACCACGCCAATCACCGGCAGCGCGCCCAATCCGCTTCCCCGCGTGCCATAAAGCGCGGCAACCGCCGGTACGAACAGATCGGGCAGGCGGCTGATCGACGTGACGATCAGGCCCAGCGGGGCGAGCCGTTCGCCTTCGGGCGGGGTCTCGGCCGCGCTGGCAGTCTCGACCGGGTTCAACGCTGGCCCTGCCGGATATGGGCCCGGATCGCCTCGCGCATCGCTTCGGCATCGGCCAGCCGCAGCCCTGGCAGTGATACGCTGGCACCGTGGTTGCCGGCGGTATGAACGGTCAGCTCGGCCAGTCCCCAATTGCGCATCAGCGGTCCCTGGTGGACATCGATATGCTGGATCCGTCCCAGCGGAACGACCGTATCGGCATGGAACAGAAACCCGCGCACCACCCGCAGCCGGTCATCGCCAAAGCTATAGCCCCAGCGCTGATAGCGCCGGGTCGGCAGCACCAGCACCAGCCAGGCACCAAGCCCCAGCGCCGGGACCAGAAACAGGCCGAGCGGTAGCGGTGCCAAGACCTCGAACAAGATGGCGATTGCCAGCACGATCAGCGCCGTGATTGCGCCGCGCGCACGTTGCAGCTGCTTGAAAGCCGGATCGAGCGGGGTGAGGGTTTCGGTCTGGTCCACGCGCCGGGTTATGGCCGGGCGAGGCTGGCCGCGCAAGGCGCAGTCACTTGGCGTTAAGCGCCGCCTCGGCCTCACCCATCAGCTGCGCCATGATCGCCGAGGCCGGTTCTTCGCTGGTAACCAGGCCGACGATCTGCCCGGCCATCACCGATCCGCTTTCAATGTCGCCATCGATCACCGCGCGGCGCAGCGCGCCAGCCCAGAACTTTTCGATCTCAAGCTGGGCCGCTTCCATATCGACTTCGCCCGCGTCGAGCAGCTTGGCGACTTCGATCTGCTTGGCAGTAAACTCTTCGGTGCCCTTGTTCTTGAGCGCGCGGACCGGGATCACCGGCAGGCGCGGATCGACCTGGACCGAGGTGACCGCATCGCGGGCATTGGCGCGGAAAAAGGCCTGTTTGAAAGCGGGATGGGCGATACTTTCGGTAGCGCAGGCAAACCGCGTGCCCAGCTGAACGCCAGATGCGCCCATTTCGAGATAAGCCGCGATCATGGCGCCGTTGCCGATCCCGCCGGCCACGAAGACCACGTGATCCTCAGCCAGTTCGGGCAGGAACTCCTGTGCCAGCACCGATGTCGCGACCGGGCCGATATGCCCGCCAGCTTCGCTGCCTTCGATTACCAGCGCATCGGCCCCGCCACGCAGCAGCCGCTTGGCCAGCGCCAGCGTCGGGGCAAAGACCAAGGCCTTGCCGCCAAACGCCTTGATTGCCTCAACACTGCCGCGCGGCGGGATCCCGCCGGCCAGCACGACGTGGCTAACCCGGTGTTGGGCGCAAACCGCGATCAGATCGGTCAGCAGCGGGTGCATGGTGATCAGGTTGACGCCAAACGGCTTGGCCGTCAGCGCCTTGGTCGCGGCGATTTCGGCATCGAGCAGTTCAGGCGTCATCGCTCCGCAGGCAATCACGCCAAACCCGCCGGCGTTGGAGATCGCGGCGACCAGATTGCGTTCGGAAACCCAGCTCATCGCCCCGCACATGATCGCGTGCTCGGTCCCCAGAAAGGCAATTCCGCGTTGCATCAGCGAATGGGTCTTGTCGTACACTCTGGTTCCCTCAGGTTGTCGTAACGTCGCGCGGCTATAGGGATAGCGACCTGCTGTGACCAGCCCCGCGCATTCATGCCCGGTCAATCCGGATTGCTGCTTGTCCTGCCGGCAATGCCGCGCCAGAGGGGCTGGGGCAGGGACCGGATCCAATCCGGCCGGACAACTCCTGCCCAGCCGAGGCCGCTTGTTTCCTTTCCTTCGTGATCAGTTTGACCTGGCTCTGACCGAGCTGCGCACCAATCCGCGTCAGCGGCTGATCGGGTTCGTGCTGGCGCTGCTGATTGAGGCCGGTCTGGTGCTGGTGGTGCTGTCCCTGGGTTGGACGGATGACGCGCCGCCGCAGCCCGCAGCGCAGCTGGTCAGCGTCGCTATAGAGGCCGAGCGGGCCAAGGCGCCCGAAGCCAAGGATGATGATCCGGCCAAGCCCGCTGCCGCGCGTGAAACGCCGCAGAAAACCCCGCCGGGCACACCGACAGCGACCAATCCGGTTCCGGCACCGCCCGCGCCAGTGGCGACCAACCAGCCGATCATCCCGGTCACCAAGGATCAGATGGCCCAGTTCGACCTGTCAAAAATCCCGCGGCAACCAGCCCGTCCGGCCGCTCCGGGCAAAGGCATGATGGGGCCACCCGATCAAGGTGTTCCGGGCGATAGCAAGCGCGTTGGCACCACGCCGAATGGCCAGCCGATGTATGCGGCGGCGTGGTACCGCGAGCCCTATGACGATGAACTGCGCGGCTATTTATCGACCGCACAGGGACCAGGCTGGGCGCTGATCACCTGCCGCACCGCACCCGATTTCCGGGTCGAGGATTGCGTCGGTCTGGACGAATACCCCGATGGTTCACAGATCGAGCGCGCGGTGCTCGCCGCAGCCTGGCAATTTCGGGTCCGCCCGCCACGGGTCGGCGGGGTCAGCCAGGTCGGCGCCTGGGTGCGGATCCGGATTGACTATACCCAGCGACCGGGCCGCTAAGCTGCCACTCCACTAATCGGATTGATGCAACTCTCTATCCAGTTTTGATCGTTTTTATCGATGAACCGGATTAGGCATAAGGCTGCCATCAGCCCGACTCGACGGCGGGCCCTTTAGGAGACTTACCATGAACGCCGAAACTGGACCGATCTCGGGCGGCTGCCCCGTCAACCGCGATGGTGGTGTGCGCGGCCTTCTCGGCCGTCAAAATCGCGATTGGTGGCCTGATTCGCTGGCGGTCGATATCCTCTCCCCCAACGGCGCAAACAACCCGATGGGCGATGATTTCGACTATGCTGAAGCTTTCAACGCCCTGAATTATAGTGCGTTAAAGGCCGATCTGACCGCGCTGATGACTGACAGTCAGCCCTGGTGGCCAGCGGACTATGGGCACTACGGTCCGTTCTTCATCCGCATGGCCTGGCACGCAGCCGGCACCTATCGCACCGGCGACGGGCGCGGCGGTGCCAACAGCGGGCAGCAGCGCTTTGCCCCGCTGAATTCTTGGCCAGACAACGGTAACCTCGACAAGGCCCGGCGCCTGCTGTGGCCGATCAAGCAGAAGTACGGCAAGCACATCTCGTGGGCCGACTTGTTCATCCTGGCCGGAAATGTCGGGATCGAATCGATGGGCGGCCCCGTGTTCGGCTTCGGCGGCGGCCGCAAGGACGTGTTCGAGCCTGAGCGCGATATTTACTGGGGCGATGAGGACAAGTGGGTCAACGAAGGCGTTGCCACCCGGATCCGTCCCGATGAAGGCTTTAGCGAGCTCGATGGCCCGCTCGCGGCAATCCAGATGGGGCTGATCTACGTCAATCCCGAAGGCCCCGGCGGCAACCCTGATCCTCTGCAGTCGGCCCGCGACATGCGCGCCACGTTTGAGCGGATGGCGATGAATTCGGAAGAAACTGTCGCGCTGACTGCCGGCGGCCACACCTTTGGCAAGGCCCACGGCAATGGCGATGCCTCGCTGCTCGGCGCTTCGCCGGCCGGCGGCGATCTGGCCGCGCAGGGCTTCGGCTGGATCAGCGGGCACGAAAGCGGCGGCATCGGCGAACACACCGTCACCAGCGGGATCGAAGGTTCGTGGGTCAATACGCCGACCGAGTGGACGGAAAACTATTTCCGTCTGCTGCTCGATTATGATTACGAGCTGGTCCACTCGCCCGCCGGGGCTCAGCAATGGCAGCCGATCAATCAAAAGCCGGAAGACATGGCCCCGGCCGCCTGGGACCCGAACGTCAAGGTCCCGACCATGATGACCACCGCCGACATGGCGCTGAAAATGGATCCCGAATTCCGCGTGATCAGTGAAAAGTTCCGCACCGATCACGAGGCGTTCAAGGATGCCTTCGCGCGCGCCTGGTTCAAGCTGTGCCACCGCGACATGGGCCCCAAGATCCGTTACCTCGGCCCCGAAGTTCCGGCCGAAGACCTGATCTGGCAGGATCCGATCCCGGCTGGCTCCACGCCGTCCGACGCAGACGTGGCAGCGGTCAAGGCCGGGATTGCAAGCAGCGGGCTGACCGTCAGCCAGCTGATCAAGACCGCCTGGGCCTCGGCCAGCACCTACCGCAAGTCCGACCAACGCGGCGGTGCCAATGGGGCGCGGATCCGGCTCGCTCCGCAAAAGGACTGGGACGTCAACGAGCCGGCCGAACTGGCCAAGGTGCTGAGCACGCTGGATGGCTTGCGCGGCTCAATGTCGATGGCCGACGCCATCGTGCTGGGCGGCGTGGTCGGGCTTGAAAAGGCGATCAACGACGCCGGTTTCAAGGTCGCGGTGCCGTTCAGCGGCGGTCGCGGCGATGCCACGGCAGAACAGACCGATGCCGACAGCTTCGCTCCGCTAGAGCCGCAGGCAGATGCTTTCCGCAACTACCTGCCCAAAAAGCTGCGGGTGAAGACCGAGGAAATGATGCTGGACAAGGCATCGCTGCTCGGCCTTTCGGTGCCCGAACTGACCGTGTTGATCGGCGGTTTGCGCGTGCTGGGGACCAATCATGGTGAGCGCGGGCACGGCACTTTTACGCACCGTGCAGGCCAGCTGACCAATGATTTCTTCGTCAATCTGCTCGACATGACCAACGCCTGGACGGCGGTCGAAGGCAGCGATGAGGAAGAGTATGTCGCTAGCGACCGGACCAAGGGCGGCGAAAGCTGGCGCGCCACCCGCGCCGATCTGGTGTTCGGCTCGAACAGCGAACTGCGCGCCGTCGCCGAAGTCTATGCCGAAAAGGGCCACGAGGAAAAATTCGTGCGCGACTTCGTCAAAGCCTGGACCAAGGTGATGAACGCCGATCGGTTCGATCTGGCCTGATCTGATCCACAACCCCTTGGCTGAGGGCACCGCCCTCAGCCGGGTGTCAGCCCCGCTTCCGGTGAAAACCGGGGGCGGGGTTTGCATTTGGGCTAAGGTCTTGGCCTGGCCGTTACGTGCAGTCCGTTGATTGATTTCGTTGTCACTTGCAGACTGACTTTCGGTTCCGCGCCAGTTGGGGTCAACTCCAGTTCGGCCAACAGCCGCGCGACCGCGACTGCAATCTCGGCCAGAGCAAATTGCGCGGCAATGCAGACCCGCGGTCCTGCGCCAAACGGTAACCAGCCAGATTGGGTTCCACATTCGGGCAAGAACCGGTCGGGGTCAAACGCGTCGGGATTGTCCCAAACTATGCGGTGGCGGTGCATGGCGTAGATCGCGATGGCGACCGGCTGGCCTTTGTTGAGCGGGAAGCCGCCAAGCTGCCCTTTGCTGGCGCTGGTCCGGATCAGGAACGGCGCCGGCGGATAGAGCCGAAGCGCTTCCTGCACCACGCGGCGGGTCAGCGGCAGGTTTTCCAGCCGCAGGTCGCCGCCGCAGCCGCGCGCTTCCTCTGCTACCCGGGCCTGCCAAGCGGGGCGGCAAGCCAACGTGTATAGCGTCCAACTAGTTCCCGCGACGGTCGAGTCCATCGCAGCCGGAAACAAGCCGCGCAGGTTGTCCTCGACCGGTCCGACCCCGTCCAGCAGCGTCACCAGATCAATCTCCGAAGTCCCGCGCCCGGCCGCTAGCCGTTCGGCGAGAGCTCGCACCCGCCGCACTGCCGGATCGCGGTCGATCCCGCTCAGCCGATCGTGCCAGGCCTCGGGCAGCGGCAGCAGGTCGCGGTTACCGAAACTGGCGATGCGACGGACATAGCCCGGCATGTCGGCGGCGACGGCAGCGGTGTCGACCTCTCCCCGACCATTGACCAGCGTGGTGAAGACGACATCGGCGATGATCCGGGCGGTCCGCCGGGTCAGCTCGACCGGCTCGTCTTGCGGCCAATTCTCGACCGCCTTGGCCGCTGCTGCCGCAAAGGCTGGAGCGTTATCCGCCACAGCCTGGGGTCTGAAGGCCGGCGCGGCAGCGCGGCGCTGATCCTGCCAGCTTTGGCCTTCGGCAGCGGCGAGGCCCTTGCCCCAAGCCCGGCGGAGTAATCGACGCATGAACCGATCGCGCTCGAACCGGCCTTCACGGTCATTCAGAACATCACGGACCAGCGCTGGATCAGCTATTACCAAGGGTGCGCCGGGGCCCGGCAACTGCACGGCGGGTAGGTCCAGGATCGAATCCGGGATCACGGTCGAAACGTCCGCAACGCCCGAACGCAGCATATCCCACACCGACGGCGGGTCGGGCCTGAAACAGAAGCGTGCTAGCGGCAATTCCCCGGCCATCGGCGATCCCTCCGATTTGTGCCAGACCTATTGAGTTAGGTGCGCCGCGACCAGTGCAAATACCGCACCGGTTGTTGCGGGCGATGAATGCGACCGGCGCTTACGCCGCCTATTCCGCGTCCAGACCATAGGCTGAATGCAGCACACGGACGGCCAGTTCAGTTTCGTCTTCGTCGATCAGCACCGAAACCTTGATTTCGCTGGTGCTAATTGCCTGAATGTTGATCCCGCGATCGGCCATCGCGCGGAACATCGTGGCGGCGACGCCAGCATGGCTTTTCATGCCGACGCCGACAACGCTGATCTTGGCGACCTTGCCGTCGGTGATGATCCGGTTGTAGCCGATCGCTTCCTTCTGAGCCTCCAGCAAGGTCTGCGCGCGCAGCAGGTCGGCACTGGGGACAGTGAAGGTCACGTCGGTTTCACCTTTATCGCGGCCGACGTTCTGGATGATCATATCGACGTTGATATTGGCCGCCGCCAAGGGCCCAAAGATCGTCGCCACTGCGCCAGGCCGATCGGGCACGCGGGTCAGGATCACCTTGGCTTCGTTCTTGTCTGCAGCGATGCCGGTGATCAGCTGGCTTTCCATATCCAAGTCCTCTTGCAATTTGGCCAATTCTTCGTCGCCGACAATCATCGTGCCGGGGATGTCATCGGCCGGGGGCGCATCATCGCCGATGAAGCTGGAGAGCACTTGTACGCGCACCCCTTCTTTCATCGCGAGGCCCACCGAGCGGGTTTGCAGCACTTTTGATCCGACCGAGGCCAGTTCGAGCATTTCCTCGTAAGTGACATATTTGAGCTTGCGCGCTTTGGCGACGATCCGGGGATCGGTGGTATAGACCCCATCGACATCGGTATAGATATCGCAGCGGTCAGCCTTGATCGCAGCCGCTACTGCGACCGCAGAGGTATCCGATCCGCCGCGGCCAAGCGTGGTGATTCGATTGTCGTCGCTCAGCCCCTGAAAGCCGGGGATCACTGCGATCTCGCCCGCGGCCATGCTGGCGAGCAGCGCCGCGCTGTCGATCTCGCCAATCCGGGCCTTGGCATGGGCATCGTCGGTGTGGATCGGCATTTGCCAGCCAAGCCACGACCGCGCCTTGCAACCGAGCGCCTGCAGCGTCATCGCCAGCAGTCCGGCGGTGACCTGTTCGCCGCTGGCGACCACCACATCGTATTCGGCGGGATCATAAAGCGGGTTGGCCTCGCGGCAAAAGCCGACCAAGCGGTCTGTCTCGCCCGCCATGGCAGAGACGACCACAGCCACTTCGTGCCCGGCCGCTTGCTGGCGCCGCACGATCCCAGCGACACGGCGGATCCGTTCGGACCCTGCCATCGAAGTGCCGCCAAATTTCATCACGATCCGGGCCACGCCGCGTCCTACCCCTTGCGCAAGAATATTGCTGACAGAACCCCTCGCTCTGTAGCGGGGCCGCTGTTAAGGTTGGTCCATGGCTAATGCAAGTTCAACCACCACAATCCGGCCTGATGAGGCCGCCCATTTCGGTCAGCTGGCGGCGGATTGGTGGGACCCCAAAGGGTCTTCCGCGATGCTCCACCGGCTCAACCCGGTGCGGCTGGCGTTTTTGCGCGATGCAATCGACGTCCATTGGGCGGCGGATTCGCGCTCCGTTCGCCCGCTTGCGGGCAAGCGGGCGCTCGATGTCGGGTGCGGGGCGGGTCTGCTGGCTGAGCCCTTGGCCCGCTTAGGCGCGGCGGTTACCGGGGTCGATGCGGCGCCAGAGAACATTGCGGTGGCCAGCGCCCATGCGGCGGGGGCGGGGCTGGCAATCGATTATCGCTGCGGCGATCTGGCCGGGTTGGGTCTGACCGGGTTTGATCTGGTCACTTCGATGGAAGTGATAGAACATGTTGCCGACAAGGCGGCGTTTGTGGCTGCGCTGGCGGATAGTCTGGCGCCGGGCGGACTGATGGTGTTGTCGACCCCCAACCGCACAGCAGCGTCAAGGCTGCTGCTGGTCGAGGGGGCCGAGCGCATCGGGCTGGTCCCGCGCGGGACGCACCACTGGGATGACTTTGTGACGCCGGAGGAACTGGCGGACTTGCTGGTTGCGGCAGGCCTCACCATGGGCGAGCCGCGCGGGATCGCCTGGTCGCCGGTCAAAGGCCTGCACTTGTCGAACGATCTGGCGTTGAACTATATCGTGACGGTCACTTCGGCGTAATCGCGAACAGAATCCAAGCCAGCACCGTAGCGGCGGCGAACAGCGCCCATGACCAGAAGAAGCTGGTATCGCCAAAATGGACGCGCTCAATCGCTAGCCAGCCTCCGCGCGATCCGCCTTTGCCAATCAAAGCACAAACCACGAACGTTAGCGCGCTGCCGGGAATCAGAGCCTTGAAAAAGTCGATGTGCGTCCCCCCGTTCTGGGTTTGGACATAGAGAACCGCTGAACGTGGCTCAGGTCAAGCCTGCAATGATTGTCCGACTAAGGGCCTCGCGTTCGGCCCAGCTGCCACTGATCCGCTCAAACCGCACGCCGGTCTGGTGCAGCAGGTCTTCGGCCAGCGCGGCAAACCGGGTGCGCTCGCTGGCGCTGCCGAACAGGCGGGTACCGTCTTCGACCCATGGCACGTCGGGATCGAACAGCAGGTACAGGTCAGCCTTGGGATAATCGAGCAGCGCGGCGGGGATCGTGCCGAACAGCATCTGCGCCCAGGCAGCGGTCATCAGCGGATCGGTGTCGAGCAAGGCCAGCGGTGCGCCGGTGGCTGTCACGGCTTGCACCGCGTCCTCG
Organism: Novosphingobium sp.; assembly: GCA_009885425.1. Taxonomy (GTDB): domain Bacteria; phylum Pseudomonadota; class Alphaproteobacteria; order Sphingomonadales; family Sphingomonadaceae; genus Novosphingobium. The sequence goes on along the minus strand of VFKS01000298.1, from coordinate 715 downwards.
TGCCCTGCCGCGATGGCCTCCAGATCGGCCATGCTGAAGGTGGTGCCATGCGCTTCGGCATAGGTCCGGCCATATTCGGGCACCAGCGGCAGGCCCAGTTCGCGACCGAGTTTTTCGGCCAGAACCGATTTGCCGGTGCTCTCCGATCCGTGAAAGCAGATCCGGATCATGCCCGGATCATAGTCGAACTTTCGCGTTGCCGCCGTTCGACCTCGATCCATTCCTTCAGTCCGAACAGGCTCATCACCAGCATCCCGCCATAGAGCCCCGCAGTCGGGTAAAGCCCGCGATCGATATACAGCAGCACGGCCGCGATATCGACCGCGATCCAGATCACCCAGTTTTCGATCCGGCGGTTCCCTAGCAGGATTTGCGCGGCGACACTGGCCCCGGCAATCGCGCTATCGGCAAAGGGCATCGCGGCATTGGTATAGCGGTGCATCAGCCAGCCCAGGTTGAGGCTGATCGCCGCAGTAACCACCAACCAGACCACGCGGCTGCTCCAATCGAGCCAGCGGACCGGGACCCGCGCATCGTCAATGCCCGCGCTGGCGGCCTTGCGCCACAGCGTCCAGCCCCAGACATTGGCGAGGATGAAGAACACCTGCAGCCCGCTCTCGGCATAGAGCCGGCTTTCATAGAATATGAAGACGTAGAGCGAGACCGACAGGATCGCGAAAGCGAAGTTCCACTGCGAGCGGAAGATCAACAGCGC
>VFKS01000395.1 GCA_009885425.1 Novosphingobium sp. | reverse complement strand
GCAGGCCTTGGGTCGGGTGTTCGTGCTGGCCGTCCCCGGCGTTGAGCACCGGGCAATCGACTTTGCCCGCGATCAACTGCACCGCGCCGCTCGATCCGTGGCGGATCACAATTGCGTCGGCGTGCATCGCGTTGAGCGTCATCGCCGTATCGATCAGCGTTTCGCCCTTCTTCACGCTCGATTGGGCGGCGTGCATATTGACCACGTCGGCGCCGAGCCGCTTGCCGGCAATTTCAAAGCTCAGCAGCGTCCGGGTCGAGTTTTCGAAGAAGGCGTTGATGATCGTGAGGCCGGCCAGCCGCTCGTCACGCTTGTGAGCGCTGCGGTTGAGTTCGACCCATTGTTCCGCTTCATCAAGCAGGAACAGGATCTCCCATGGGGCGAGTCCTGCCAGCCCCGTAAGTCCACGGTGCGGGAAGGCGGCGGAACCTGCTGGATAGCGGCCCGCTGGGTCAAGGATCGGCGATGTCATTGAAGACGGCGTAATAGCGAGGCATCGCTCTGGGGGCAAGTGCCCTGCGGGATTGTCACCTGACGATGCTGCTGGCCGATCCCTTTGGGGCGCTGGTCGAGCACTTGCTGGCATTGCGGGCGCATCGTGCCTATGTCCCCCGCAGGACTGATAAGGATCACCGCATGCTCTTCGCCCGCAAGGTTTGGCACTTTCTCGTCGCGATCAAGGACGGGCTGGTTCTGCTGTTCATGCTGCTGTTTTTCATGGCGCTCTATGCCGTCTTGACTGCCCGGCCCAGCGCCGGGACGCTGCGTGATGGCGCCCTGCTGCTCAACCTGAAAGGGGCGGTAGTCGAAGAGCCGGCGGTGCGTGATCCGATTGAAGATCTGTTTTCGGGTGGCGATCAGCCGCGCGAATACCGCGCTCGCGACCTGGTCCGGGCGATCGAGCTGGCCGCCAGCGATGATCGGATCAAGACTGTGGTGCTTGATCTGAGCCAGTTCTCCGGTGGCGGCCTCGTGACGCTGCAAGAGGTTGGCGCGGCGATCGACAAGGTTCGCGCCGCCAAAAAGCCGGTGCTGACCTATGCGATGGTCTATTCCGACGATGCCCTGCTGCTGGCGGCCCATGCCAGCGAAGTCTGGGTTCACCCGCTCGGCGGGGCCTTTGCCATGGGGCCGGGCGGCGACAGCCTTTACTTTGGCGGACTGTTCCAGAAATATAAGGTCAACCTCCACGTCTATAAAGTCGGCACTTACAAGGACTTCGTTGAGCCCTATCTGTACGACAAGGCCTCAGACGCTTCGAAGCAGGCGCGCGGCGCGCTGCTCGGCTCGCTGTGGGAAGAATGGCAGGCTGACGTTACCAAGGCCCGGCCCAAGGCGAATCTGGCCATGGCGACCAAGGATCCGGCCGGCTGGATGGCGGCAGCCAAGGGTAATGCGGCGCAGGCTGCACTGAGCGCCGGGCTGGTCGACAAGCTGGGCGATGACGTGGCCTTTGGCGAACGGGTGAAGGCGATTGCGGGCGAAGACCCGGCCGATGACAGCCCCGGCGCCTTCGCGCACAACAAGGCCTCGACCTTGCTGGCGGCGCATACCGAAAAGCGCAGCGGCGAAGCGATTGCGGTGGTCACCGTCGCTGGATCGATTGTCGATGGCAAGGCTGGGCCCGGCACGGCCGGGGGCGAACGGATCGCCAAGCTGATCGACGAAGCGACTGTATCAGATGCCAAGGCTCTGGTGCTGCGGGTCGATTCGGGCGGGGGGTCGGTGTTTGCCTCGGAACAGATCCGCACCGCGCTCGAACGGTTCAAGGCCAAGGACAACCGTCCCGTGGCGGTCTCGATGGTCAACTATGCGGCCAGCGGCGGTTATTGGGTGGCTACTCCGGCAAACCGGATCTTCGCCCAGCCGGGGACGATTACGGGTTCGATCGGGATATTCGCGATCCTGCCCAGCTTTGAACGGACTCTGGCTGACTATGGGGTCAAATCCGACGGGATCAGAACCACGCCGATTTCAGGACAGCCCGATATTCTGACCGGGTTCACCCCGGACGTTGAAAAAATGCTCCAGGCCAATATCGAAAATGGCTATTCACGCTTCATCGGCCTGGTCGCCAAATCGCGCGGCAAGACGCCGGAACAGATCGACGGAATCGCGCAAGGCCGGGTCTGGGATGGCGGAACCGCGCGGCAGAACGGGCTGGTCGATCAGTTCGGCGGCCTACCAGAGGCGCTGGCCTGGGCGGCGGGTGCCGCCAAGCTGGAGGAATGGCATGCCGATTACTATGGCAGCGACGCCGATCCCTACGCCTCTCTGCTCGAGCGGCTGTCCGGCGGGGACGAACAGGACAGCCAGCCCGCCGCAACCGACTTTGCCGGGCTGATTGCCCAGCGCCAGCAGGCCCAGTTTGGCCGGGTGCTGGGCGAGCTGGCCTGGTTGGGGCAGGCGCGCGGGGCGCAGGCGATGTGCCTTGATTGCCCGCTGCCGGTCGCGGCCAAGGCGCCCCCGCTCAAAGGCGGCTGGATCGGAAATCTGGCAGCGGTGCTTGGGATGCGCTGAATCGCAAGGCTAGCGCTTGCCCTTTGGCCGTAGCGCCACTAAGGGCCACCGCTTGATCGCTGAATCGGTTCGCGCGCGCGGGCCGATCTGGCGAACTTCGTCGGGCTGCGGGCGTGGCGGAATTGGTAGACGCGCTGGTTTTAGGTACCAGTATCGCAAGATGTGGGGGTTCGAGTCCCTTCGCCCGCACCAGTTCGGCCCGGCCCATCCGATGAAGCGGATGCAGATTTTCCAGAAGGCTTCTTTTGTCATGCAGATTGTTGAGACCACCAACGAAGGTTTGAGCCGCGGGTACACCGTCAAGATCAAGGCTGGCGATATTGCCGCGCTGATCGATGGCGAAGTGGCCAAGATGGCCCCGCAAGTGCGGATGCCCGGCTTCCGTCCCGGCAAGGTTCCGGCTAATCTGGTCAAGAAAATGCACGGGCCGCAGCTTCATCAAGAAGCGCTCAATACCTCGGTCCGCGATGCGGTCGACAAAGTGATCGGCGACAACAAGCTGCGTCCCGCGATGCAGCCGCAGATTGCGCTGGGCGAAGGCTATGAAGAGGGCAAGGACGCCGAGCTGACCGTCAGCATCGAAGTGCTGCCGACCATCGCCGCGCCTTCGCTCGACGGGCTCAAGCTCGAAAAGTTGGTGGTTCCGGTGGCCGAGGCCGAAGTCGATGATCAGCTGGCCAAGCTGGCCTCGGGCGCCAAGACTTTTGTCGATGCCAAGAAGGGCAAGAAATCGGAAAACGGCGATCAGCTGATCATCGATTTCGTCGGCAAGGTCGATGGCGTAGCCTTTGACGGCGGCACCGCCAGCGATACCGCGCTGGAACTGGGCGCAGGCCGTTTCATTCCGGGCTTCGAAGAACAGCTGGTCGGCGCCAAGGCAGGCGATGAAAAGACCATCACCGTGACCTTCCCGGATGACTATCCGGCCGAAAACCTCAAGGGCCAGTCTGCCACTTTCGACATCACCGTCAAGGCCGTCAAAGTCGCGGGCGCAAGCGCTCCCGATGATGATTTCGCCAAGTCGCTCGGTCTCGAATCGCTCGACCAGCTTAAGGGCCTGTTGCGCGGCCAGCTCGAGCAGGAAAGCGCCGGGCAGACCCGCACTCAGATGAAGCGCGCGCTGCTCGACTTGCTGGCGGCCGATCACGATTTCGACGTGCCCCCCAGCATGGTCGAAGCCGAATTCCAGCAGATCTGGGCCCAGCTCCAGCAGGAAGCCCAGAACGAAGAAGATACCGCCGCCGCGCTGAAGGAAATCGAGGACGAGAAGGACGATTACCGCGCGATCGCCGTGCGCCGGGTCCGGCTGGGCCTGCTGCTGTCCGAAATTGGCCAGGCTGGCGGGGTCGAAGTGACCGCACAGGAAATGCAGATGCTGCTCCAGCAGGCCGCCCAGCAATACCGCCCGGAAGACCGTCAGCGTTTCGCCGAATACATTCAGCAGGATCCGCTCGCCGCCGCCCAGCTGCGCGCGCCGCTCTATGAAGACAAGGTCGTCGACTACCTGTTCGACAAAGCCGAAGTGACCGAACGCAATGTGACCAAGGAAGAGCTCCAGGCCGCGATCGAAGCTGAAGAAGCCGCTCCTGCCCCGGCCAAGAAGGCCCCGGCCAAAAAGCCAGCCGCCAAGAAGGAAGCTGCGCCCAAGGCTGAAAAGGCCGAAAAGCCTGCCGCCGAAAAGAAGGCACCTGCCAAGAAGGCTCCGGCCAAGAAGGCCTGATCTTTCTGGTTCTGACTTAGCGAAAGGGCGTCCCGCTTGGGGCGCCCTTTCTCGTTACGGTCTCACCGCGCTTTGCAGGTGTTGATCCCGAACAGCGCATAGGCTGGGCACCAGCCGATCAGGCCGGTCAGCAGCGGCACGATCCCGATCCAGGTCCATGGGGTATATTGGCCAGTGATGGCCAGATAGAGCAGTGCCAGCCCTGCGACGATTCGCAGAAAGCGGTCGATTTGTCCTTCGTTGCGAGTCATCTGCCGGTTCCTTCATTGCCCTGTCGATAGGCCGACAATGACAGGTCCGGGCGGGTCCGCACTGATCCAGATCATAAACCCGAAGATTTTGTCTATTCGCCCCAGCGTTTGAAGCTGGGCCGGGCCAGCGGCACTGTCCGGGCGCGTTCATAGGCGGCGCCAAGGTTCAGCATGCGGGCATCGTCCCACCTGGCGCCGATCAGGCTGAGGCCGACAGGCAGGCCTTCGACTGCGCCCATTGGCACGGTCAGGTGCGGATAGCCTGCGATCGCGGCGAGGCTGCCCGCGCCGATGGGCAGGAAATGGTCGCCAGTGACCAGATCAATCGGCCAGGCCGGGCCCTCGGTCGGCGCGATCAGGGCAACAACGCTGTTTTCGCGCAGCAGCCGGTCGATCCCTTCTGCTCCCGCCAGCCGCAGTGAATTGGCCCGCGCCGCCAGATAGGCCGGACGGTCGCTGAGTTGGTCGGCGGCCTCAAAGGTCTCCTGCCCGAACCAGCGCAGTTCCTCCGGGTGGGCTTTGTTGAACGCGATCACATCGGCCAGCGTGCGAACTTTGGGCTTGCCCGGCAGGCCCGCAAGATAGGCGTTCAGGCCCTCTTTCAGCTCGAACCGCAGCACCAGACCTTCATCGCGAAACATCTCGCCGGGCGGATCATAGTCGATCGGCACGAGGATCGCCCCGGCGGCGACCAGATCGGCCTGGGCCTTGGCGAACACTGCGTTCACTCCTGAGTGCGGTCCGGCCTGTTTGCGCAGCACACCGATTCGCACACCCTTCAGGCTGGCCATGCCGAGGCCCTTGGTGAAATCGGTTTTGCGGGCATCGGCCTCGGTGGTGGCGCGGTCGGCCGGGTCGCTGCCAGACATCGCGCTCAGCAGCAGCGCGGCGTCGGCTACGCTGTGCGTCATTGGCCCGGCGGTGTCCTGGCTGGCGCTGATCGGCACGATGTGCGTCCGGCTGATCAGCCCGACAGTTGGCTTGAACCCGACGATCCCATTGGCGCTGGCCGGGCAAGTGATCGATCCATCGGTCTCGGTACCAATTGCCGCCCAGGCCATGTTTGCCGCCACCGCCGCGCCGCTACCGGCAGATGAACCGCAGGGGTTGCGGTCGATCGCGTGCGGGTTTTTGGTCTGCCCGCCAACCGCGCTCCAGCCCGAAGAACTGCGGTTGCCGCGGATGTTGGCCCATTCGGACAGATTGGTCTTGCCCAGCACCACGCCGCCCTCTGCCCGCAGCCGCGCAACCAGCGGCGCATCGCGTCCGGTCATATTGCCCGCCAGCGCAAGGCTACCCGCAGTTGTCGGCCATTCGCGGGTTTCGATATTGTCCTTTACCAGCACGGTCCGCCCGCGCAGCAGGCCGGTGCGGGCCTTGGCCCTGGCTTCCGCCGCTGCTTTGGGATTGTAGACGATCACTGCGTTGAGCCGGGGCCCTTTGGCGGCGTCATCCAGCTTGGCGATGTTGGCGATGTACCGCGCCGCTGCTGCGCCGGGGTCGATACCGGCGCTGGCGTCAGCGGCGGATTGGGCGGGCTGGGCAAGGCCAATCGCGGCGAGCGCAAGCAGCGTAGAACCGGTGGCAGAGACAATCGTCAGGGCGGAGCGCATCGGAGTTCCTTGTGGCAAACTGAAAACCAATGCTGGAGCCTGCGCCGCGCAGATGCAAGTGCCCGCCCTAAGCCCTCCTCAATGCGACCAGCGTGGATCGACCGGGTGTTCGCTCAGATGGCGTTTCATCGTGCGGCCCTTTTCGCTGGTCTGGACCCAGACCATGACCGCAGCGGCGAAAGCGAATGCGTAAATGACATAGCGCATGGACTGCTCCCTCCCGGCTGTGCCCCCTGATTCAGTCTCTGGTCTCGTGGTTAGTTTGGACCCGCGCGGTGAATCGCGCGTTCGCAGGGCTGGTAAGCGAAATTTAACCCTAATCAGCCGCGAGCAAGTCGGTCCAATCGGGATGGCGCTGAAATGCGGCGGCGACATAGCTGCATTGCGGAACCACTTTGAAGCCCTGTTCGCGGGCATCGGCGATCAGCGCCTCGACCAGCTGCGCTGCAACCCCGCGCCCGCCGATTTCGGGCGGGACCAGCGTATGATCGGCGATCCGGGCCGCGCCGCGCGCTTTCCAGGTCAGTCGACCGATGAATGCGCTGCCGGGCAGATGGGCGTGATATTCGCCTGCCGTCTCGCTGCCGTGGCGGGTAATCGTGACCTGTTCCATTGCGGCTCTCCTGCTTGACGCGTGGCGCGGGGCGCAGCATGGCTGGGCTCTATGCAGTTCCTCTCTGACAATGCCGCCGCTGTCCACCCCCGGGTGTGGGACGCAATGCGCGCCGCCGATGCGCCGCAGCCGCCCTATGACACTGATGCGCTGAGCCAGCAGCTTGATGCGGTGTTTGCCGATCTGTTCGGGCGGCCCTGCACGGTGCTGTGGGTGGCCACTGGCACGGCCGCCAATTGCCTCGCGCTGGCCAGCATGGTTCCGCCCCACGGCGGGGTGATTTGCCACCGCGAGGCGCACATTGAAACCGACGAGGGCGGTGCGCCGGGGTTCTACACCCACGGCGCCAAGCTGATCCTGGCCGAGGGCGAAGGCGCCAAGCTGACCCCGGCCAGCCTTGACGCGGTGATCGCGGGGATCCGCAAGGACGTCCATCAGGTCCAGCCGCAGGCCGTTTCGGTCACTCAGGCGAGCGAATATGGCCGCGCCTATCGGCCCGCTGAAATGGCGGCGATGGCAGCGGCGGCGCAGGCGCACGGGCTGGCCCTCCACGTTGATGGCGCGCGCTTTGCCAATGCCGTGGCCTATCTGAACTGCAGCCCGTGGGAAGCCTGCCAAGGCGCCGCTGCGCTGTCGTTCGGCTGCGTCAAGAACGGCGGGATGAGCGCCGAGGCGCTGGTGTTCTTTGATGAAGAACTGGCCGATGTCGCCCGCCTGCGCCGCAAGCGCGCCGGGCATCTGCAATCAAAGGGCCGGTTTCTGGCCGCGCAAGTGCTGGCGATGGTCGAAGGCGGGCTGTGGCTCGACAACGCCCGCGCGGCCAATGCCGCTGCGCAGGAATTGGCCGGGGCAGCGGGGGAGCGGCTGCTCCACCCGGTTGAGGCGAATGAGTTGTTCGTGCGGCTGAACTCTGCTGAGCGCGATGCGCTGCGCCGGGCCGGTTTCTCATTCTATGATTGGGGCGCTGATGCCGCGCGGCTGGTGACGGCGTGGAACAGCGATCCGGGGCACGTGGCGGCGCTGGCCCGTGCGATTGCAGCTTTGTGAACGGGGCGGCGCTGACCCCGCGTTCGATCGGGGCATTCGTCTTTCTGGCGCTGATCTGGGGTTCGACCTGGCTGGTGATCAAGGACCAGATCAGCGCGGTACCATCGGCCTGGTCGGTGGTCTGGCGGTTTGTACTGGCGGCCAGCGCGATGGCGCTGATTGCCGCGTTACGGGGCGAGCGGCTGCGGTTGACGGGCCGCGAACAGCGGCTGGCTATGGCGCTGGGGCTGGTCCAATTCAGCTTCAACTTTCAGCTGATCTATCAGTCTGAACATTATTTGACCTCAGGACTGGTTGCAGTGGTCTTTGCACTGATGATCGTGCCGAATGCGCTGCTCGGGCGGTTGGTGCTGGGTAATAGTCTCAGCGGGCGGTTCCTGCTCGGTTCGGCGATCGCGCTCGGCGGGATCGCGCTGCTGATGATCCACGAATACCGGATTGCCCCGGCCGGGTCCGGAGTGACCACTGGGGTGGTGTTGGTGATCCTTGCGATCCTCTCGGTCTCGCTCGGCAACTTGCTGCAAGCCACGCAAACTGCCCGGGCGGTGCCGGTGGTGCCGCTGATGGCCTGGGGAATGTTGTGGGGAACGGCGGCCAGCGCGGTCTATGCTGGCCTTTCGGTTGGCCTGCCGGTGCTCGATCCGCGCCCGGAATATCTCGCCGGGATTGCCTACCTCGGGCTGGTTGGAACGGCGCTGACGTTTCCGCTCTATTCGCAGCTGATCCGCGACTGGGGACCGGGCCCGGCATCCTATAACGGCGTCGCTGTGCCGGTGGTGGCGATGGTGCTCTCAACCCTGTTCGAAGGCTATCGCTGGTCGGTGCTGGCCGCAGCAGGGGCAGTGCTGGCAATGGCCGGGCTGCTGATTGCCCTATCGGGCCGCAAGGCAGGCAGCTAGGCCCTCGCGGTAAGTCGGATAACGCGG
>VFKS01000065.1 GCA_009885425.1 Novosphingobium sp. | reverse complement strand
CGGGTCGCCAGCGCCACGATCTTGAGCGCCGCCGCGCTGGTTTCGCCCATGCCGGGATGCTTGGCCAGCGCCGAGGGATCGGCGTTGAACACGCCGGCCAGGCCACCAAACCGCGCCAGCAGGCTTTTGGCCAAAGGCTTCACGTCCTTGCGCGGGATTGCGGTCATCAGCAGGTATTCGATCATCTCGTGATCGCCCAGCGCCCCTTCGCCGCCTGACAGCAGCCGCGTGCGCAGCCGCGCGCGGTGGCCTGCTCCATCATGCAACTCGGGCTTGTCCTCGGCCACGCGTGACTCCTGTGCGGGTGACTGCTGGCAGTGCATTGCCTTTCGCGGGCCAAGCGCGCAAGTGTAGCGGCAATGTCCGAGCCCTTGGTCGAAGCAGCTGAACCCGAAGTGGAAGTGCCCCCAAAGCGCCGTAAAAAGCGCTGGCGGGTGCTTGGCGCGCTGATTGTGTTGCTGCTCGGCGGATTGCTCTATGCTTGGTTCGCGCGCGAAGAACTGGCCGATACGGTCATCGCCGGGCAGATGCAGGATCTGGGCCTTCCGGGCACCTGGACGGTCGAATCGGTTGGCCCCGGCAAGCAGATCATCTCCAACATCGTTATCGGTGATCCCAAACGGCCCGACCTGACGGTCAAGCGTGCGATCGTCGAAACCACGCTGCATTTCGGCCTGCCGACGATCGACAAGATCACGCTGGAGGAGGCCCGGCTTTACGGCACATATCGCGACGGAACGCTCAGTTTCGGCGCGCTGGATTCGGTGATCTTTGCCAAACGCGATGGGCAAAAGGGCTTGCCCGATCTGAATCTGGCGCTGGTCGATGGCCGGGCCCGGGTTGAAACCGATTGGGGCGTAATCGGGGCCAAGGCTGAAGGGGACGGGAACCTCAAAAACGGGTTTGCGGGAACCTTGGCTATGGCCGGACCGCAACTGGCCTTTGGGGGGTGCAAGGCCGAGCGGGTCAGCGCTTTCGGCAAGGTTACCACGGCGTCGGGCAAGGCGCGGTTTGATGGGCCGATGCGGCTGCAATCGCTGCGCTGTCCGGCGCAAACGCTGGCACTCGGGACAAGCACCGTTCAGCTCACGGTCGAACTGAACGAGACATTCGATGCCGCCAAGGGGACCTACGCGCTGAACACCGGCGCGCTCGGCTGGCAGGGAAACCGGGCGGGCAAGACCGAAGGAAAGGGCGATTTCGCTTTTGCCGCTGGGGACGTCGTGGCGTCCTATTCGCTGACCGGAAGCGCGGTTGATCTGGGCGGAGCCGGGGCCGGGACGCTGGTTCTCGACGGCACCTTGCGAAGTGAGGACCAGCTTACCCGCTTCAATGGTGAGGGGACGATCAACGGCCGCAACCTTAAGGGTGGCAAGGCGCTGATCGAGACACTGGCCGGGCTGGAAACATCGGGCGAGGGGACACTGCTGGCGCCTTTGGCCAAGCAGATACGTGCCGCACTGGCGCGAGAAGAGCGCGGATCGTCGCTGCGGGCGGACTATACACTTCGCCAGACCGGCGGGATCACGCAGGTTACACTGCCTTTTGCCGAACTGCGCGG
>VFKS01000460.1 GCA_009885425.1 Novosphingobium sp. | reverse complement strand
GGTTCACGCCAAGCACCTGATCGATCAGCTCGAGGCTCATCTTGTGGGCGCGCTGGGCATCGGGCATCCCGGCGTTGTTGATCAGGATATCGACAGTGCCAAACGCAGCCTCGCCAGCGGCGACCGCGGCGATGATACTGTCTGCATCGGTGGCATCCATCTGGACGGCGAGCGCGCGGCCGCCAGCGGCGCGGATCTTGCCCGCCAGCGCTTCCAGCCGGTCAAGCCGCCGCGCCGCCAGCACCACGGCGGCGCCCTGGCTGGCCAGCACTTCGGCAAACCGGGCGCCAAGGCCCGACGAGGCGCCAGTGACAAGCGCGACCCGGCCGGTCAGATCGGTTGAGGCATTGGGCAGGGGGTATTCGCTCATGTCATTCTCCAGTTGCTGCTTCCACGACATCGCGCAGGCGGTCTTTGCCGAACCACATTTCGCCGCCAAGGAAAAAGGTCGGCACGCCAAAGGCCCCGCGCGTCACCGCGCTTTCGGTGTTGCTGGCCAGCTCAGCCTTGACCGCATCATCCTGCGTCAGATCGCCTAACGCCGCAGCATTGAGCCCGGCAGCGGTAAGCACTTGCACCCAGACCTGGGGATCGTCGAGCTTGAGCCCGTCCTGCCACAGCGCGGTATAGATCGCCTCGCGGTAGGCTGGACCGCAGCCGAGCCGCTCGGCCGCCACCGCACCACGCATCGCGAGCAGCGTGTTGACCGGGAAATGCGGGTTGAGCTTGAACCCGGTAATTCCATGCCGGGCCATGAACCGCTCCATCTCCAGCCGGTCATAGGCCACTTTGGCCGCAACATGGCCATAGGTCATCATCGGCGGCTTGTTTCCGGTGGCCTTGAACAGTCCGCCCAGCAAAACCGGGACATAACGAAAGCGGACCTTGTCCTTGGCTTCGATGCCCGGAATCGCACGGTGGACGAACCATGAATTGGGCCCGCCAAAGTCAAAGATGAATTCAATCTCGCGCGGCATCACCAGGTCTCCCCATAGGGCCGGATTTCCTGCTCGAAAGTCCAGGCCGATTTGGGCTGACAATAGAGCGACCAATAGGCTTCGGCCACCGCCTCGGGCGGCATCAGCAAATCGGGCTGGGCGGCCAGTGCCTCGGCCCCGATCCGCTCTGTGACCCGGGCCCGGACCCATTCGGTATCGACCCCGGCGTCGATCACCAGATGGGCGATGTGGATCCCCTGCGGCCACAGCTCGCGCGCGGCCGATTGCGCCACTGCGCGCAGTCCCGCTTTGGCGGCGGCGAATGCGGCATAGCCGGGATTGCCGCGCAGCCCAGCAGTAGCGCCGGTCACGAAGATCTTTCCGGCCCCGCGCGGGGCCATGATCTTGGCCGCCTCGCGCACCGTGACGAACCCGGCGAAACAGGCCATTTCCCAGACCTTGCGGAACACCCGGTCGGTCGTCTCGGCCAGCGGAAATTGAACATTGGCGCCGACGTTGAACACCACCAGTGCGAGCGGGGCTATGGCCTCAGCCTCAGCCAGAAAAGCTGCGACGTCATCGGGTTCGCGGGCATCGAGGCTGCGCCCGGTGACCGCACCGCCGAGCAGCGGGGCCAGCTTTTCCCCATTGCGGCGTCCGGCGTGGACGGCAAAGCCCTGCACGGCGAACTTGCGGACAATCGCGGCGCCAATGAAATCGCCTGCGCCGATCACGGCGACCGACTGCTGGGCCATGCTATTTCCTCTCCAAGGGGATCACCGCGACGGTAAAGCGCGAGATGCAGACCAACTTGCCGGCTTCATCCTCAATCCGGATGGTCCAGACCTGCGTGGTCCGGCCCAACGATTCGGGCCGGGCCGTAGCCGTAACATAGCCCTCATAAGCGGGACGGATATGGTTGGCGTTGATTTCCATGCCGACGCCGACAAGTTTTGAACGATCAACGCACCAGCCCGCCGCCACCGATCCCACAGTTTCCGCAAAAGCCACCGAAGCCCCGCCATGGAGCCGCCCGAACGGCTGCTTTGTCCGATCATTGACCGGCATCCGGGCCTTGATCCAGTCATCCCCGCAATCGGTGAATTCGATACCCAACCAGCCGTTCATTGATCCCGCTCCACCGCGGGTCATGGCCTCGAGATCGGGGCGGATGCCGCCCCACCAGATAGATGCGTTGCTCATTGAAACCTGCATAGAAGCAAAACGGCGGCGCTGGCAATCCAGCGCCGCCGCTTGGGCCTAAAGCAAATGTATCAAGCCGGCTCGACCATCTTTTGCCCAGCGCGGACGCCATCGTAGAGGAACTCGCTGCCTTCCAGATCGGTCTTCGGGATTTCGTTCTTTTCGGCCCAATAATCCTGGTTATGGCGCCATTCGGGCTTGTCGCCGCGCTGCGGCATGCTTTTCAGCCCGCGCATCAGATAGCTGGGATTGAAGTTGTCGTTTTCGATCCAGTCCCCCAGCGGCATGTTGTGGTCTTCATCGCGTAGCGCGACATCAACCCGTTTGGCACCCTTGTCGTCCATATGGTTGAGCAAGTTGCAGACGAAATCGCCCAGCATGTCGACGCGTAGGGTCCAACTGGCCCGGAAATAGCCCATCACCCAGACCATGTTGGGCACCCCGGTAAACATCATGCCCCGGTAATTGACAGTCTCGTGCCAATCGACCGGCTGGCCATCGACCTCGAACGGAATGCCGCCCATCATCAGCAGATTGAACCCGGTCGCGGCGACCACGATGTCGGCTTCGATTTCGGTTCCGCCCTTGGTGCGAACTCCCGTCGGTGTGAACGTCTCGATTTCATCGGTGACGACGCTGGCTTTGCCTGCCGCGACCGCCTGAAACAGATCGCCATCGGGCACGAACGCTAGCCGCTGCTGCCAGATCCGGTAACGCGGCGTGAAATGGGGTTCGAACTGGAAATCCGGCCCGGTATAGGCCTTGATCGCTTCTTGCAGCTCGGCCACCACCGCTTCGGGCTCATCGACACAGCGTCGGCACAGCGCATCCTGATCGTGCATGATCTGGGTGCGGACCACGCGGTGGATGGTCGGCTCGTCGATCCCGCCGGCGCGCAGCTTGTCGGCCAGCTCGTTGGCATTGGGGCTGGCTAAGAAATAGGTCGGCGAGCGCTGCAGCATCGTCACGTGCGCAGCCTTTTCTGCAAAGGCCGGAATGACTGTCGCCGCGGTGGCACCAGACCCGATCACCAGCACCTTCTTGCCGCTATAGTCGATCTTGGGATCCCACAGTTGGGCATGAATAAGCGTGCCCTTGTAGTCCGCCATGCCCGGCCATTCGGGCAGATAGGGCTTTTCGTGATCGTAATAGCCCTGGCACATCCACAGGAAGTTCGCGGTGAAGGTCACCTGTGCGCCATCAGACTTGCGGACCGCTTCAACCGTCCACAGGTTGGCCTTGCTGTCCCAGGCCCCGCGGGTGATCCGGTGGCCATAGTGGATGTGTTCGCCGATCTCGTTCTCTTCGATCACCTCCCCCATGTAGCGCAGGATTTCGGCCCCGCTGGCGATGGGCGCATCGACCCACGACTTAAAGCGATAGCCGAAGGTATAGAGATCGCTGTCCGACCGGACGCCAGGATACTTGTGGGTGTCCCAGGTGCCCCCAAACGTGTCCTTCATTTCGAGGATCGCATAGCTCTTGCCCGAGCACTGGTTCTGCAAGTGATAGGCCGATCCGATTCCGGAAATGCCGGCGCCGACAATCAGCACGTCGACGTGGGTGGTCTCGGTCTGGGCCTGAACTGCTGCGGTTGCCATGGTCATCCTCCGTTGCGTGGCTGGCGCCTCATCGCCTGGGCGACGGGTTTCGACTCACAACGCAATCGGAGCATTGACCGGGATCAAGGGCAAGCGACAATTTAGGGTGAAGGCCCTAGAATTCCTGTCCCCAGGCAGAGCGGGGCGCTTTTTCAAGCCCTTGTCCGATGGACGCAGACTGCTAGGATCGTGGCGGAACCCAGCGGGACAGGCGCAGATCCTGAAATATGGCCAGTCGAAAGGCTTCGCCAAGCTTCCTTTCGTCAGCAAGGCGTTCAAGGAGATTCCCGAGCCGACCATCGACGAAATCTCCACCGCTGAAGAACGCGAGGCGTTCAAAAAGGACCTTGC
>VFKS01000529.1 GCA_009885425.1 Novosphingobium sp. | reverse complement strand
GATGCAGCGGGCGAGCCAATGAGCCCGGCGCATTCGCGGGGTCGTTCGGGGCGGCTCTATCGCTACTACGTCTCGGCCTCAGTCCAACGCGGCGGCAAAGACGGCGCCCAACTTCATCGCGTCGCCGCATCCGCCATCGAACAGCTCGTCGCCCACACACTCGAAAGACTGCTTCCCGGCAAGGACGCAGATCGCGTTCTGCAATCCGTCCACCTTCGCACCGGCGCTATCGACCTTGTGATCCCATCGAACCTGTCTCGCGTGGCCGCAGCTCGCATCGAAGGTCAGGAACTGCTGGCGCTCCGCGACCAAAGCTGCGTGATCACGGTTCCGATATCGTTGCCACTGCGCGGCGGGCGCCGAACGATCACAAGCGGGCAGCTCGATGCGGCTGATCACGACACCACGCTGATCACTGCATTGCGCAAGGCCCACGCGATGGTCGAGCGCGATCAGCGGGGACAGCCGGCGATCCTGAAAGCGCCCAAATCACCATACGAGCGGCGCCTGCTGCGGCTCGCTTTCCTGGCGCCGGACATCCAGCGGGCGATCCTCGCCGGCAAGCAGCCGCGCGGCCTCAATCTCGAGCAGATGATCCACCAGGACCTACCGATAGCCTGGTCGCAGCAGCGCAAATTGCTGAGATTCTAGCTAACCGCGCAAACCCTGTTATTGCGAATAAATGGCCTGTTATGGCTGATAAACTCTCCTGTTATGGTCGATTAAATGCCCTGTTCCGGCGAATAACAGGGAAACGGGCATCTAGGCCTCGAACCCCGCGGAAATGCGCGGTTCCGTCAGCGGACATCTTCGTCCAGAGCGTCGGAAACCCTGTTTTGGGGCCGTTTTTTTGAATTTTTCCCTGTTACCGTTTCAGAACAGGGAAAGCGAACCGATCGCGATCCGCGCGGAGACGCCGGCACCCGGCTCGGCCCAACGCAGGCTGGAGAGGGCGCATATCGTCTGGCTGGAAACGGATTGGCCCCTGTAACCCCGCCAACACCGCGGCGTTGGCGCCGCGCCCTGAAGACGGAGACTGGTGCTGGGACTATGTGGCGGAGCGGGAGGGATTCGAACCCTCGATACGCTTTTGACGTATACTCACTTTCCAGGCGAGCGCCTTCGACCACTCGGCCACCGCTCCGCATGCACTGGAATGGCGCGCCCTAGCGGGATGGTGGGCGATAGGCAAGCGCCTCGGCGGGGGCTATGGTGCGGGGCATGACCCGCGTTTTTGGCCTTGCGCCCGATCTCAACGAAATCGAAGTGCTGGCCCGCGCCGCGCTGGCACGATTGCCGCAGCCGTTTGCGGCGCACCTCGATGGCGTCCGGCTGGTGGCGGAGGACTTTGCCGACGCGGAGACGCTGGAGGCGCTGGGGATCGATGACCCGTTTGAGCTGACCGGGATCTATGAGGGCGTGCCGGTGGGGGACAAGTATTCGGCCGAAACCGGCGCCCTGCCAGACCGGATCCGGCTGTTCCGCGCGGCCATTCTGGATGAGTGGATCGCGCGCGGAGATGAGAGCCTTGAGCATTTGGTCGCCCATGTCCTGATCCACGAGGTAGGGCATCATTTCGGGCTGTCGGACGCCGATATCGATGCGTTGGAGGCCGCAGACTGAAGCTGGTTTGACAACGCGGGCGGCGGTGGCACTGTGCGGCTATGAAAAAACTTCTCCCGCTTGCTGCGCTCGTCCTGCTCACTCCCTTTGTCCAAGCTCCGGCCCTGCTCGCGCAGGCCTCGGCCAATCTGGCAGCCGGCAAGACCCAGCCTTCGCCACTCGCGCCCAGCGAGAT
>VFKS01000338.1 GCA_009885425.1 Novosphingobium sp. | reverse complement strand
TCCGGATGAAGTTCTTTTTGCGGACGAAATCGGTCGCGCTCTGGGTGGTTTCGCGGGCGCGTTGCTCGAGCTGGTTCCGCGGTGGACGCTTGGCATAGCTGAGCGCCAGGGCATCCTCAATAACCCGCTGCTGCAGCGACGGCGGCGGAAGCGCCGGGCAAGTAACCAGATCAGATGCGATCATCACCGCGCAGGCGATCTCGAACATCTCGGCCCGGATATCCGCCTTCGCTTTCAACGCACGGGCCTTCAACTGCGGCCGCGTCATGTCGCTCATCAGCGCGAACTTCATCTTCTGATCGTAAAGCTTGGCGCCCAGCCGGAAATCGCCCTTGGCCTGCGGGACCAGCACTTCGTCGAGCCATTTCTGGTGCTCGGCCACTCCGGCCTTCAATCCGGCCAGCGCCGCGTCAAACCGCGCCCGGTCGGCGGCACCCAGCACCCCGGCTTGCAGAGCCAGCATCGTCTCGGCAATCTCGACAATCCCGCTGTTCTGGCGCGAGACGGTCTGCGCGAAGATCAGCGGCACGCGGGCCGGAACCAGCTCGGCCCGGCTGGCGCGCAGCATTCCCGGGATCGCTTCCATCCGCGCGGTCGCAGCCTTCAACCGCACGTCCCACGGAGCGAAATCGCGCGCCGCCAACGTGTAGAGCGCGCCGCCCGCCGCATCGTTGTAGATTTGCGGGTTCCAGGCCCATTCCTGCAGTTGGTTATTGGCGAAGACCCGATATTGCAGCTCGTTCTTGAGGACCATGTAGTCGACCTGGTTCTGGCGGCTGAGCAAGGCCGGGTTGATCCGGTCCAGCTCAAACAGGATCGCGCTCCATTCTGCCACTCGCGCACCGCGCCCAGCGGCGGTGACGTCGGGCAGCAGCCCATCATAGCTGTGAACCCCCAGCGCAGTTGCTTCAACTGGCGAGAGCCGCAGCGCCGAAGCGATGAACCGCTCGCTCACCACCTTGAACGCCGCATCGGCCTTGGGCGATCGGACCGCCGCCGCCGGGGTCTTGGCCGCACCCGCAGGCAAAGCGTTCAGGGTCAGCGCAGCCAGTGGCAGCGCGGCGAGCAGAGCATATCGCTTCATCGGTTGTCTCTCCAGGTTGGGGGCAAGCTAGCGCGGCTTCAGTCCTGCGTCGAGCGGGCCAGCACCAGTCCGATCCCGACCAGCGCGATCCCGGTAAAATCGAGCAGGTCGAGGACTTCGCCAAACACCATCCAGCCGACCAGCACCGCCACCACTGGCTGGGTTAACAAGGCGAGGGCGATTACCAGTGCTGAAAAATGCCGCAGCGAGAACACCAGCAGGCCCTGCCCGATCAACTGGCTGAGCAGCGCCAGTGCCACCACGGGACCCCAGTTTTGCGGCCAGACCGGCTCGCCCAGCCAAAGCGCGATCCCCAGCAGCACCGGCAGCCCGGCAATGCTGGACCAGGTCAGCAGCGACCAGCCGCCCAGGCTCGCCCGGTACTTCTGCAAGATAATGATGTAGCCCGAATAGAGCAGCCCCGCCGCGACACAGAACAGATCGCCGATGGCCGTTGTGGTGCCGATTTCCAGACTGCGCCCCAGCAGCACGGCGCCGCCACTGATCGCCGCGGTGATCGCCAGCCATTCGCGCAGGTGCGGGCGGCGCTGCAGCGCAATCAATCCCCAGATCATCACCACCAGACTGCCGGCGTTGCCGAACAGCGAGGCATTGGCCATCCGGGTCATCCCGATCCCGATGTGCCAGAACGCAATGTCGAGCGCGAAGAAAGCCCCTGCCGCAGCGATCGCCCAGCTGACTTTGGTACCGAATCCGCTCAGCTGTTGGCCGCTCCACCGTGCTAGCAAGATCAGCACCGGAACCGCCAGCGCCAATCGCCAAAACGCCGCTGAAACCGGACCGCTATCGGCCAGCCGGACCGACCACGGCCCCAAGGCCAAGGCAACATTGCCCGTCAGCAAGGCGGCAAAGCGCCAGCCGGTCCAATCTCTGCCCGTTGCTTTCCCCATGGCCTTGCCTTAGCGGTCCGAAACGAATTGCAAAATGAAATCGATGGAGAATGCCGTGCACGAAGCCTTGTTTCAGCCGATCCAGCTGGGCGCGATCAAAGCCAAGAACCGGATTGTGATGGCCCCGCTGACCCGCGGCCGGTCCGATCCGGGCATGATCCCCAATGCGATGATGGCAGAATATTACCGCCAGCGCGCCGGGTCTGGCCTGATCATTAGCGAAGCGACTGGGATCACGGTAGAAGGCTCCGGCTGGCCGGCCGCACCGGGTTCGTGGAGCGATGCCCAGACCGAGGGTTGGAAGCTGACCACCGATGCCGTGCACCGCGAAGACGGCAAGATCATCATGCAGCTTTGGCACATGGGCCGCCTGGTCCACCCCGATTTCCTTGGCGGCGAAGCCCCGGTTTCGGCCAGCGCCACCACCGCACCCGATCACGCCCACACGCCAACCGGACGCAAGGCTCACGAACAGGCACGCGAAGCCAGCAAGGCTGATATCGCCCGGATCGTCGCCGACTATGCCCATGCTGCTTCGGTCGCCAAGGCCGCCGGGTTTGACGGCGTTCAGCTCCACGGCGCCAACGGTTATCTGGTCGATCAGTTCCTGCGCAGCTCCAGTAACCTGCGGACCGACGAATACGGCGGCAGCCTTGAAAATCGCACCCGCTTCATGCGCGAAGTGCTCGAAGGGCTGATTGGCGTCTGGGGCGCGGACCGGGTCTCGATCCGACTGTCGCCCAATGGCGCAACGCAGGGCTGCGATGATCCCGATCCGGCGAGCATTTTTGGCGCGGCGGCCAAAGTCTGCGAAGAGCTTAAAGTCAGCTTCGTCGAATTGCGGCAGCCGGGACCTGAAGGCACCTTTGGCCGCACCGACGTGCCCCAGCAAGACGCGTTGATCCGCCAGGTCTATACCGGGCCACTGGTGCTCAATTCGGACTATACCGCCGCCGAGGCAGAGGCCGACGTGGTTTCGGGCCGATGTGATGCGATCAGCTTTGGCCGCCCCTATATTTCCAACCCTGATCTGGCCAACCGCATCCGGGTCGGTGCAGATTGGGCGCCCAATGTTAACGTTCCGAAAAGCTGGTATCTGCCAGGACCAGAAGGCTATATCGATTACCCGGCGCTGGAGACAGCATCGGCATAACAAAAAGGGTCTGCGATCATGGCGTTACGTTCGTGGCTGTTCGTTCCTGGTGACAGCGAGAAGAAGCTATCGAAGGCAGCCGCGACCGGCGCCGATGTGATCATCCTCGATCTGGAGGATTCGGTTGCCCACGCCAACAAAGCGCAAGCCCGCGATCTGGTGGTGGCCTGGCTTGGTGCGCACCGGGCGCAGGTAACCGGCGGCAAGCGGCAGGGCCGATGGGTGCGGATCAACGCGCTCGACAGTCGGTTGTGGCGCGATGATCTGATCGCGGTGCTGCGCGGTGCGCCCGACGGGATCATGCTGCCCAAAGCCATGGGGCCCGAATCAGTGGTTCAGCTCGCCGCCGAACTTTATGAACTGGAGGGGCGCAGCGGTGTTCCAGCTGGTTCGACCAAGATTTTGCCTTTGGTCAGCGAAACTGCCGCAGCCGCCGTCTCGATTCCCAGCTACGTTGCGGCCTCTTTGCCGCGGCTGGCCGGATTGACCTGGGGCGCAGAAGACCTCTCAGCCGCAATCGGCGCGACCCGCAAGCGCGACAAGCTGGGCGAATGGACCGATGCCTTCCGGTTCGCCCGGAGCCAGACGCTGCTGACCGCGCACGCCAAAGGGGTCTTTGCAATCGACACGCTCCACGCTGATTTTGCCGACGACAAAGGTCTGAAGCGGGCTGCCGAAAATGCCCGTGCCGATGGCTTTTCGGGGATGCTGGCGATCCACCCGGCGCAGATCCCGATCATCAACGCGGCCTTCACCCCCAGCGAAGAAGAGCTGGCTGAAGCCCGCGCTATTGTCGCTGCGTTTCAAAGCAATCCCGATGCCGGGGCACTCCAGATCGACCGGCGGATGATCGACCGCCCGCACCTGAAACTGGCGCAGCGAGTGCTGGGGATCGAGGAATAAACCGGCCGCTGCGGCTGCCACATATCGGGTCAAAATCTACCGTCCCGCCGCCATCGCCGCGAACTTTTTTTTGGTGGTGATGGAACTGTGCGGCGTTTCAATCATTTCCCGTGATGCCCAACCCCTAGGGCACCATGAGGAATCACCATGACCATACGTTCGTCCATGCGCCGCAGCCTTGCGCTTGCCGCCACAGTATCCGTTTTCGCGCTGGCCTCACCCGCGCTGGCCGATTGCGATGTTATCACCACCACCAACCCAGGCGACACCCTCGCCTGCACGGTAACCACCACCACAGATACGACGCAGGCTGGCTTCCCTTCGCTCAGCCGCCACTATACGTTCAATTCGAATGCGCCCGTGTTCGTCAACGTCAATGGCGCAGTTGACGGGTACGGCCTTGCGCTGACCGAAACCAGCGGCACCGGCTCGGCTGTGGTCTTCACCAACAATGCCTCAGTCACCGTCAATGCTGGGAACACCGCCACGGCTGGCGGCGGCAATGGCGCAGTTCGGATCACCACCATCGGATCGCCGGTCACCTATCAGGGCATCGGCTCGATCACCAATCTTGGCACCGGCGATGGCTTACAAATCGACACCAGCGGCGCGCTGACCGCTGCCCCGATCACCGTCAACACCAGCGGCGCGATCCGTGCGGTTGCAGGCAACGGCGTGGTCTTGCTCGCACCGACGGCCGGTAGCACGATCAATGCCACGTTTGGATCGGTCACCACCACCGGAGCCGGCTTCACCGCTGTTCGGACGGTGACCACGACGGGCGCGCAGACCATCAACACCGGCACGATCACCTCGGCTGGCGGAGGGCTTGATGCCTCGTCGACGACCGGCGCCATCGTGACCAACGTCACAGGTAACGTAACGACGACCAGCGCTTTGGCCCCGGCGGTTTCGCTGGTTTCGACAGGCGGCCCGGTCACGCTCAATGTCACCGGCGGCAACGTCACCAACGCAGCCGGAACGGCTGTTCGCGCCGATGCGGGCACTGCTGCCATCGTCGGTATCTCTGCTGGACGCACCGTTTCGGGCGCAGTCGGGATACTCGATCTAAATGCCGCCGGAACCTTGGCAGTCAACAATTCGGGCACGCTGACCGGCACGACCACGACGGTCCAGTCGGCTGCGCAAACTTCGATCATCAATGCCGCCAGCGGCACGATGACCGGGCGAGTTCTGCTGTCCGGGCTGGCTGATACCTTCACCAACGCTGGGACCTACAACACGTCGCTGATCAGCGATTTTGGCGCTGGAACCGATAGCTTCACCAATACCGGCACAGTCAACGTTTCGGGTGCAACCACTTTTGCCAACCTTGAAAACTTCAGCAACGGCGCAACCGGGACGATCAACCTGGCGTCGGGTTCCAGCTTTGCCGCACCGCTCGCGCTCAGCTTCAACAACGCCGGGCGGATCAACGCCGAAGCCGGCACGCTGGGCATTACCGTTCCGACCTTCACGAACGCGGCGAGCGGCATTCTTGACCTTCAGGATGGCGCGACCGGCGATATCACCACGATCACCGGCAACTATGTCGGCGTGGCCGGAAGCCAGCTGCAAATCGACGCGCAGTCCGATTTGTCGGCAGCTGACCGGCTGGTCGTAACCGGCAATATCAGCGGCAATACTACGCTGAATGTCAACTACCTTGGCACAGCAGCCACCTTCAACCAGACCGGTGTTATGGTGGTCGATGGCGGCGGAACCACTGCGACCGGTTCGTTCACGCTCGGCGCAGCATCGGTCAACAATGGCTTTCTGACCTATAACCTGCGCCAAAGCGGGGCGGACACCTTCCTCGCCAGCAACTTCAATTCCGGGGTCACTGCCTTGGCGCCTTTCGCACAGATGGGCAGCTCAATGTGGTACCAGTCGTTCGATGCTTATCATGATGGCATTGCCGGACGGCATGGCTATCGCCAGAGTGAAGGCACGCCAATCGGCCTGTGGGCCAACCTTTACCTCAGCCGCGATAAGGCCGGGCTCACCTCGACCTCCAGCACCTTGTTCGGCCAGACCCTGAACTATTCCAGCGAGATCGAGAACAATCGCCGGGGCGCACAGGGCGGAATTGACGTCAACGTGGCTGGGTTCACAGTCGGCGCGACCGCCGGTTACGAGCGCAACAAGGCGGATAACGGCAGCTTCGCTGAATATAATATCGAAGGTTACAACTATGGCGCCTATGCCCTGTTCGGCAGCGAAGTCGGGATCTATGGCGGCGTGATGTACAAGCGCGACGACTACAAGATCCGCTACTTCGACAGCGCGCGCAGCGTTTCGGTCAACACTGGCAATGCCCGTTCGGACGGCTTTGACGGGGAGCTGGGTTACCGGACCACCGGCGAGGACGTTAAGTTCGACCTCAATGTTGGTGTGTCACGGGTCAAGACCGACATCGATCCTTTCACGCTCTACGGCACGACCTTCAGCTATGACGATGCCGAAAGTATCCGTGGCCGAGCTGGCGTGCGGGTCATGTTCCCGCAAGCCATGGGCTTGTTCGTGGGCGGTAAGGTGTTCCATGAATTCAAGGACAACAATGAAGAGCTGACTTTGACCAGTGGCACCAGCATCGATACGTTGCTGCCCTATCAACGCGGCACCACTTACCGGGTCGAAGGTGGCTTTGGCGCCGACGCCAAGGGTGGCGCACTCCTGACGATCTGGGCCGATCTGGGCAAAACCAAGGGAATGGGCGTTCGCGCCGGGTTCCGCTTCTGATCTTCACAGACGACGGTTTTTGCCAAACAGAAAAAGGGCGTGCCGCGGCACGCCCTTTTTTGTGCGAGTTCCCCTTACCAACTGGCTCAAGCAGTGAGGGTCTATTCGCTGACTTCCGCTACAGCAGGCTCTTCGGCCGGTTCCGCCGCGCTCTTCGCTTCCGGCTTTGCCGTTTCGGTCGATGCTTCGGCTTTGCCATCAACCTTGGCACTGGCTTCAACTTTGGGAGCGAGCGGTGCCTGCGATTTGACTTGATCGAGCGGCACCATCGCATCGCTGACCGATCCGGGTAGCACTTCGCCCTGCGCGGTGCCGGCGCCTTCGGCCTTCTTTGCCCCGTCCCCTCCGCAGCCTGACAGCAGCACAGCCAGCAGTGCAGGAGCAATCAATCGGGTCATCGGACATCCTCCGCCGGGCAAGGCCGGTCCAGCGCCGCCAGGAATTGGTCGGCGCGTTGCAGCAATGCCGCATCCCAGGCATCGAAATCAACCTTTAGCCCCAGCCGTTCCAAACTGGTGACGCCAAATTCCTCGATCCCGCACGGCACGATCCCGCCAAAATGGCTTAGATCGGGGGCAATGTTGACCGAAAATCCGTGCATCGTCACCCAGCGCCGCACCCGCACCCCGATCGCGCCGATCTTGGCTTCGCGCCCGTCAATGTCAGTGGTCCAGATCCCGATCCGCCCCGGCGCCCGCCATGCCTCAACGCCGAAGTCCGCCAGTGTTCCGATCACCCAGCCTTCGATGGCATGGACAAATCCGCGCACGTCGCGCGCCCGCCGCTTGAGATCGAGCAGGATATAACCGACCCGCTGCCCCGGCCCATGATAGGTGTAGCGCCCGCCGCGGCCAGCCGCGACCACTTCAAACCGCGGATCGAGCAATTCGGCTTCGGCTGAGCTGGTTCCGGCGGTGTAGACCGGCGGATGTTCGAGCAGCCACAGCAACTCTTCGGCGCTGCCATCGGCAATCGCGGCATTGCGCTCGGTCATGTCAGCCAGCGCGGCGCGGTAGGGCACCGGCGCCTCGCTCTGGCGCAATTCGATTCCAGCGGGCAGAGTGAAAGTCATCGACCGTTGCGTGGCGGCAAATTCCGTGGTTATCAAGAGGGCATGAACACAACCTCCCCCTCCGCTTCGCCGCGCTTTGACAGCAACCGGGCCTGGCAGGACGCCAGCACTACCGTTTTGACCAACCGCGACATGGTGATCGCGCTGGCCGGGGTGTTCCTGGTCTTGCCCGCCTTTGCAATCGCCGTGCTCAACCCCCCGCCCGAGCCAGCGGCCGGTGCCGATTACAAAGCGATACTGGAAATGCTCGGGGCCTTTTTCAAGGATGCCTGGCCCGGCTATCTGCTGGTCGGCCTGATCAATACGATAGGAACCATGGCGATACTGGCGCTGTTTGGCCACGCCAGCCGGCCCACAGTTGGTCAGGCAATCACCAAGGGGCTCGCCACCACGCCAGTCGCGATCGTGGTGCAGATCGTGCAAGGTTTCTTGCTGACCGGGGCGATCCTGTTGCCATCGACCTTGCTGGGCCTTGCTGGATCGCCGGGGCTGGCAGCGCTGGGGCTGCTGATCGGGATTGGCTTTGCGATTTACCTCGCTGTGCGACTGTGTCTGGCCAATGCGGCGATCGCAATCGATGGCCTGCGCAATCCATTCGCCGCGCTGCAGCGCTCGTTCGCACTGACCAGGGCCAATGTCGGACGGCTGCTGCTGTTTTTCGTACTGCTGGTTCTGGCCTTTGCGATTTCGATTCAATTGATCCAGTTGCTGATCGGCCTGCTGGCTGAGTTGCTGGCCGGGGGTGAGATAGCAGTGATGATCGCAGCCTTGACCGGGGCGGTGTTGAGCGCGGTGATGACGGTCTATTTGCTCGCCGCAACTGCCGCCAGTCATCGCCAGTTGGCGGGGTCATCGCCGCACCAATCGTTGGTAGACAAGTTCGAATAGCTGGCGCACCTTCCCCCGATTGGAACAGTCTTAGGGGGGATACCATGCCATTTAGCGCGAGCCGCGCCTTTTCCGAGGCATTCGATATTTTAAAAAGCCGATTCGGGGTGCTGATCGGCACCGCGCTGATCTTCTGGGTCGGCCTGATGGTGATCGGGATAGTGTTTGGCGGCACCATGATGGCGGGCGTTATGGCCAGCGCCGGCACAGATCCGGATCCAGCGGCAATGTTCGCCGGGATGGGTTTCTCGGTCGTGCTGTTCTACCTGCTGATCTACGCAGTCCAGTTTGCGATGGTGATTGCCCTGATGCGGCTGTGTTCAGACCGCCATCCGCCTTCGATTGGTGATGCTATCGGTGCCGGAGTACGCGGCGTGCCGACGATGTTCGGGGCGGTGATCCTGCTGATGATCGTCGGGATCGCTGGCGGGATGGTGTTTGGCCTGATCTTTGGCGCAATATCTGCGGGGCTGAATTCGGGCGTACTGACTGTCCTGCTAGCCATCGCCTCGCTGGTGCTGACGATCTATCTCTATGCCCGGCTTTCGATGCTGACCCCGGTGATCGCAATCGATGAAGAGCGCAATCCGATCCGCGCGATCAGCCGCAGCTGGACGATGACCGGCCCTGCAGCAGTCAAGATCGCGCTGGTGATCGGCCTGGCCGCGATTG
>VFKS01000357.1 GCA_009885425.1 Novosphingobium sp. | reverse complement strand
CGGAAGTTTTTGGCGAACCACATCATCCGGCCCATCTTGTTGTCGCGCGGGATTTCGAGCGCAGCATAGAGCGCCTCGCCCACGCCAAACCGGCGCTTGGAATATTCGCCGTCCAGTTCGGGCGGATAGATCGGATATTCGGGCTTGTGCGCGGCCGCGCCTTGGGGAAGCACTTCGGCAGTCCGCGCCAACAACTTGGCCAGCGGTTCGCCAGTCAAAATCGTGGCGTTCCACGGCTGGGTATTCCCGCCAGACGGCGCGTTCTGCGCCTTTTCAAGCACACGGCGCAATGTGGCCTGATCGACCGGCTTATCCAGAAAAGCCCGCACAGTGCGGCGTGTGGCGACGGCTTCGGATACTGTAGAGGCGTTTGTCATGCCGTTTTAATCGTGCGATTAAACGGATGGGTCAAGCCTATTCATCCTCAAACAGCCCGGCCAGCTGCTCGATCATCGCCCCGCCGAGTTGCTCAACGTCCATGATCGTCACTGCCCGGCGGTAGTACCGCGTCACATCGTGGCCGATCCCGATCGCGACCAGCTGCACCGGGCTAAGCTTCTCGATCCAGTCGATCACCTTGCGCAGGTGCAGCTCGAGGTAGCCCGCGTTGTTGACCGAGAGCGTCGAATCGTCGACCGGCGCGCCGTCTGAAATCACCATCAGGATCCGGCGATCCTCCTGCCGTGCGAGCAACCGCGAATGCGCCCAGAGCAGCGCCTCGCCGTCGATGTTTTCCTTTAGCAGGCCTTCGCGCATCATCAGGCCGAGGTTCTTGCGGGCATGGCGATAGGGCTCGTCGGCGCGTTTGTAGACGATATGACGCAGATCGTTGAGCCGGCCCGGCTGGGCCGGTTTGCCGCCTGCCAGCCAGGCCTCGCGGCTCTGTCCGCCCTTCCAAGCACGGGTGGTGAAGCCCAGCACTTCGGTTTTCACCCCGCAGCGTTCCAGCGTGCGGGCCAGCACATCGGCACTGATCGCGGCGATTGATATGGGCCGCCCGCGCATCGATCCGGAATTGTCGATCAGCAGCGTGACGATGGTGTCCTTGAACTCCACCTCACGTTCAATCTTATAGGACAGTGAATGGCCGGGCGAGATCACCACCCGGGCTAGCCGCGCGGCATCGAGCAGGCCTTCTTCTTGATCGAAGTCCCAGCTGCGGTTTTGCTGCGCCATCAGGCGGCGCTGGAGCCGGTTGGCGAGCTTGGTGACGATCCCCTGCAGGCCTTTCAACTGCGCATCGAGATAGGCCCGCAGCCGGATCAGTTCGTCTTCGTCGCACAGGTCTGCGGCGCTGACCACTTCGTCAAACGCCTGAGTATAGGTTTTGTAGTCGAATCCGGCGGGAACTTCGGTCCAGGCCCGGTTGGGCCGGGTCGGGAGCATGCCCTCTTCGCCGTCGTCGGCTTCTTCAGCATCGGCGGAATCGTCTTCCATCTCGCGCTGGGCGTCGTCGCCCTCGTCCTCACCTTCGCTGGGTTCAGAGGCGACTTCGCTAGGGGACTGGTCCTCTTCCGATTCGCCATCATCGGGCTGGTCTTCGCTGTCGTCCTGATCCT
>VFKS01000193.1 GCA_009885425.1 Novosphingobium sp. | reverse complement strand
TACGCCGCAGCGACCACCCGTCCGCAGCTGTTCGTTGCCCGCAAGCGCCGTTAACTCGCATTGACCAAAGGGAAAAGGGTCGTTGGTGCCAGAATACGGGTTGCACCAATTGCCCTCGGCCTTGGGTAACTGCGGCAGGTTCAATACCCCCCCAAAACTCCACTCAACTGACCTCCATCCGCATCATCCGACCAAATCTGCGCCCTTGAAGGGGACATGGATTGCAGGCAATTCGAGCCACTTGGCGCGGATTGGGCGCGGCTCAGCTTGCGCGATTTGCACCGTGCGCTAGTTTGCCGGAGGGTTGAGGGAGGTGGATCATGCAGCATACTTGGATCAAACGGATCGGCGGCACTGTGGCGGCGCTGCTGCTGCCGCCGCCGGCCGCCTGGCTAGTGCTGCGGGCCAAGGGCTGACCGGTTTGCCGGCGCTTGCGGGTGGGTGTGAGGCCCGATTTCCCGCCTGCTTGATCAGGATAGCCGCCGCTGTTCGGTGATCACGGGCTTGGCAACTTCGCCTGCAACAAACTTGCCGGCGATCGATACTGCCTTGTTCCGAGGGAGCATGGCGCAATAGCGGTGGAAACCCGGTGACGCAGGCGCGCACGCACTGTTCACGGTGCCAAATCCCCCGTAATTCAGCCAACATCGCAGTGTTCTAAAAATGTTCTAGTTCCCCTCTTGTTCTCATGGAACAAACGCGGTACACCGAGTCGCACGTTGACCTAAACGGTCGGCTGGTTACGCAAGGGGAACTTCAATGGCTGCTCAACTTAAGCTGATTCAGGAAGGCAAGGGATCTATGGACCGTCAAAAGGCGCTCGAAGCAGCGCTGGCGCAGATTGACCGCGCGTTTGGCAAAGGCTCGGCGATGAAGCTGGGCTCGAAAGAAGCGTTGGAGATTGAGGCGATTTCGACCGGGTCACTCGGGCTCGATATCGCGCTGGGCATCGGCGGATTGCCCAAGGGCCGGGTGATTGAAATCTACGGTCCGGAAAGCTCGGGCAAGACCACGCTGGCACTGCACGTAATTGCCGAGGCACAGCGTAATGGCGGCACCGCCGCGTTCGTCGATGCCGAACACGCGCTTGATCCGGGCTATGCCAAGAAGCTGGGGGTGGACATTGACGAACTGATCGTCTCGCAGCCCGATACCGGCGAACAGGCGCTCGAAATCGTTGACACGCTGGTCCGTTCGAACGCGATTGACGTGCTGGTGATCGATTCGGTTGCAGCCCTGGTGCCGCGCGCCGAAATCGAAGGCGAAATGGGCGATACCCATGTGGGCCTGCAGGCGCGGCTGATGAGCCAGTCGTTGCGCAAGCTGACCGGCTCGATCAGCCGTTCGAACTGCATGGTGATCTTCATCAACCAGCTGCGGATGAAGATCGGGGTGATGTACGGCAATCCGGAAACCACCACCGGCGGTAATGCGCTCAAGTTCTACGCCTCGGTCCGGCTCGACATTCGCCGCACCGGCCAGATCAAGGACCGTGACGATATCGTCGGCAACACCACCCGGGTGAAAGTCGTCAAGAACAAGGTTGCCCCGCCGTTCAAGCAG
Source organism: Novosphingobium sp. (assembly GCA_009885425.1). Lineage (GTDB taxonomy): Bacteria > Pseudomonadota > Alphaproteobacteria > Sphingomonadales > Sphingomonadaceae > Novosphingobium. The sequence goes on along the minus strand of VFKS01000193.1, from coordinate 2,250 downwards.
GTCGAATTCGACATCATGTACGGCGAAGGCATTTCCAAGATCGGCGAAATTCTCGACCTCGGCGTCAAGGCCGGGATCGTTGAAAAGAGCGGCGCCTGGTTCTCCTACGATTCGATCCGGATCGGCCAGGGGCGTGAAAATTCGAAAACTTTCCTCAAGGAAAATCCCGAGCTTTGTGACCAGCTGGAAGCCGCGATCCGCGGCCAAACCGAAGGTCTTGCCGGGGAGATGATGGCCGGTCCTGACGCGGAGGCCGAAGAAGTCTGATCCCCAGAGCTTCCGGTAACGGCAGGCCGCCCGCCTGCCGCCGCCGGGACTGAACGGAGGGCACTCCGGTTCCCCGTAACCATCGGGGTGCCCTCCCAACAACAGGCCGGCGCGGCTTGCCCCCTCAGGGCAGCCGCGCCGGTTTTGTTTTGGGTCCACTGATCTGTCCCGGCATGGGGCAGGGGCAAGTCGCTGGCACATGTGCTCGCCCAATCGGCTAAGCCTTAGACCGATCCAGGAGGCCCCCGATGAACCGCACAGTGCGCACAGCCCTAACCCTAACCGCCCTGATTGGCTTTTCCGCCACGGCCCACGCTGCCATCCAGAACGGTTGGCCGCTGCTGGCCTTCGCGCAGGAGCAGGGCTGCGAGTTGGAGATTGCCGGCAATGGCCGATTCCTTGAAATCCGCGCCTTGGGCCTGATCCCCGGAGAGTCGGTGCGGATCACGGTGACCAACGGCGATATGACGCCGATCGTCCGCCAGCTCTTCGCCAATGGCAGTGGAAATTCGAAGCTGCTCTACATCCCGTTCCGCTTTGGTCAGTCGGGCGGCACCGTCGGCGCTCGGATCGAGGCATCGCGCTGCACCACGACAGCATCGGCGCCCTGGACCCGGGCGGTGCGGGTGATCGACTGAGACTGTCCGGCACTGCTGCCCGCTCAGCGCGCTGCTGCCGCCCGGGCCTTGATCACATCATCGGCGTATTTGCCGCCAAGTTCGGCCAGATGATCAAACTCAGCGATGAACCCCGCCAAGCCCTGACTGAGCGAACGCAATTCGGCATCAAGGCCGGGCAGGGCACTTTCAGGGAGCAGCGCCTCGACCCGCTCCCACAAGGTCCAGTCTGGATGCGGGCCTAGGCCCAGGATCTGCCCGCGCCGGGCCGATAGCACCGAGCCGGCCTTTGACCCGGTCCCCGACGGCGTATCGACCGCCACCTTGACGATCGGCTCGAGCAGATAGGGCGCCGCTGCGGCAAGGGCTTCGGCCATCGCCATCCGTCCGGCGATCCGGAACGCCAGCTCCGAACTGTCGACCGCATGGAACGAGCCGTCAGTGAGTGTCACCGCGACATCGACCACCGCAAAGCCCAGCGGGCCCCGCTCCATCGCCTCGCGGATCCCGGCCTCGACCGCCGGGATATACTGTTTGGGGATCACCCCGCCGGTGATCTTGTCTTCAAACGCAAAGCCTTCCCCGCGCGCCAGCGGGCGGATCGCGATCATGCAGTCGCCATACTGGCCGTGCCCGCCCGATTGCTTTTTGTGCCGCCCACGCGCGCTGGCCGGTTTGCGGATCGACTCGCGGTAGGCGATGCTCGGCGGGCGGGTCTCCACCGCCACTCCATAACGCCGCTGCAACCGGCCCAGCACCACACTGAGGTGATCGTCATTGATCCCGTGCAGCACAGTCTCATGACTGGCATCGTCCTGGCTCCATTCGAGCGTCGGGTCCTCCTCGCACAATCGGTGCAGCGCGGTGGAGAGTTTGACGTCGTCCTTGCGGTCTCGGGTGGTGATCGCAATCGCCGCGTTGCGAGGGGGATAGGTCAGGGCCGGAGCCGCCCCCAGAGCTGCGTCCTTGCGCGGCATTATCATCCCGCTGCGCGCACCATCGATCTTGGCAACCGCCACCACGTCGCCGGGTTGGGCAACGCCTTGCTTGACGGTCTTGTCACCTTGAACGAAAAACAGCGATCCGGCGCGCTCGGCCTCACCGCCAGCAACCAGCTCGTCGCCCTCGCCCAAGGATGTGCCCAGCACCCGGCCCAGCGCGAGGCGGCCCATCGCCCCGCCGTTGGCGATCTTGAAGACATGCAGCGCGCCGCCTTCTTGCAGCCCGAGCCGTCCGGCCGCCGCATCGGGTCCCGGTGCTTCATGGCGCAGCAATTTAAGCAAACGGTGCACCCCGCCATCGCTCAGCGCCGAACCGAGCAGGACCGGTACCACCTTGTTCCCGGCCGTATCGGCGGCCAGATCGG
>VFKS01000176.1 GCA_009885425.1 Novosphingobium sp. | reverse complement strand
CTTGACGCCCCACGGCGCGGTGGCGTGATCGATCACCATCAGCAGCTTGGCGTTGATTTCATCGCGCCGTGACAGTGTTTCATCAAGGTCCATGCTGCCCATCACGGTGCGCAGGTTGGTGGTGGTCAGTTGCATGATCGCAACATAGAGGTTGGAGACCTCGTAAGCCGCCTTGCCTGAATCGAGCACCTGGAAAAACACGATCGCGTCGACCCCGACCATCGCGTTGTCTTTGGTGATGATTTCCTGCCCCGGAATATCCAGGACTTGTTCCATCATGTTGACCTTGTTGCCAACCCGATCGATGAACGGAATGATCACGTGCAGACCCGGTTCTGCGGCCAAATGGAATTTACCGAGCCGTTCAATGGTATAAACATAGCCCTGCCGCACGACGCGAACGCCCATCAGCAGAAATATGAAAACCACCCCCAGAAGGAAAAGAAGAACTCCAGCCATCGCGCGTGCTCCCAAGCATTGAATGCCAACATGTTAGCGGGCCCTCAGGCAGGGGCAAGCGAAACTGGTAAGCAGGCTTAACGCGATAGCAACCACGTACGGGTTATGAGCACGAACGAACCTGTCCTCTGATGAATTGAACCCCATGATCCACCAAGACCCCACCAACTGGAGCCAAGGCTTTCAAGGGTCCGAACACCCCGACACCGCGCGGGTGCGCGTCCGCAAGGAATATGTCGATGCGATGATCGCGTTGAAGCGCGAGAACATGGACCGGGTCTATGTCTATCTTAATGGCCTGATGGAAAAGGCCAAGGAAGAGCTGGCCCTGGCCCGCGGCACCAGCGCCGATGGGCGCCGCGCCGCCCTGCGACAGCACATCGACGAAATCATCGCCTATTTGAAGGGGCAGTCGCTCGACGTGCCTCCACCGCAACTCTATGGCGAAAAAGCCGGAGCGGCCTTTGCCGGATCTTATGTCCTGGAAGAGATTCCGAGCTTCTTCGGGCAAGTCAAATGCGTGCTCGACCAATGGTACGATAGCCACCTGATCGCGGTCTATGATGAGATGGTAGCTTTAGTGAACCTCAAGAAATCCGCCAGCGCCAACCCTAGCCCAGCCAACTTAGAAGCCTGAAGCGTTACCGGGCGCCGCTGGGGCCGAGGTAGTCGGCGCCATAGACGGCGGCCCGGATATCGCGGTGCAAAGTGCCATCGAACGGCAACTTCTGGGTGGCAAAGATCACCACCATATCGTTGGCCGGATCGACCCAGAACAGCATCGAGGGCCAGCCATCCCAAAAGAATTCGCCGACTGCGCCGCGGTTTTCGGCGGCGTTCTGCGGCGGTGCTGTGCGGACCGCAAAATCGAACCCAAAACCCAGTGCGCCTTTGTCGGGCAGCCACGAACGCCCGGCTATCGCAGGGTCAAGCTGATCGGTGGTCATCAGCGCCAAAGTCGCGGGTTTGAGGATCCGCACGCCATCGAGGGTGCCCCGGCCCAGCAGCATGCGGGCAAAGCGGAGATAGTCGTCGACACTCGACACCAGCCCCGAACCGCCCATCGTCAGCGGCTTTCCAGCGAAGTTGGGGGCAAGCCATTCCGCGTCGGGCATTGGCACAAGCGCGCCGCCTTTCGCCTCATAAATGCGCGCCAAACGCGGCCGCGCGGAGGGCGGCTGGGCCCAGCCGGTTTCCTTCATCGCCAGCGGCACGAAGATGTGCTGCTGGACATATTGGGCGAAGGGCTGGCCCGAAAGCCGCTCGACCAGCAAGGCCTGAACATCGACCGCGGCACTGTAACTCCACTGCGCGCCCGGATCATGCAACAGCGGTACGCGGCCCAGCCGCCGCCCAAATTCAGCCAGGCTGTTGTCCAGCGCCAAGGGATCTTCCGCCATCGCAATCCGCCCCACTGCGCCGGGTCCATCCTGGTACGTAAAGCCGGCCGTATGACGCAGGATATCGCGCACCAAAATCGGGCGGATCGGTGCGCGCAGCACGGCATTCCCTGCCGCATCGTCTCCGGCGTAGACCTGAACTGCGGCAAATTCGGGCAGGTGCAGTGCCAGCGGGTCATCGAGCCGAAACTTGCCTTGCTCCCACAACTGCATCAACGCGACGCCAGTCACCGGTTTGGTCATCGAAAAAATCTGGACCAGCGTATCGCGGGCAAAGGGCCGCGCGGCCTCGCGGTCAGCCAGTCCCGCCGCGCCGAAATAGCGTTCCCGCCCGCCTTGCCAGACCAGCACCGCTGCGCCCGCGACGCGCTGATTGGTGACAAAGCCAGTTAGCACGCGGTCGATCCGCCGGTTATCAAGACGAACGCGCTCGTTAGCCGGAATCGAAGGCCTGGCTGCCACATCGGGCGGCGCCTGGCCTACAACCAACGCAGCGGCCAAAATCAAGCGTATGACGTTCAACTGAACCTAAAGCCTTTTGAACAGCGCCAACATCCGGGCCCAGGCCCGTTCGGCCTCGACCTTGTCATAGACCGGCGCATCGAGCGTGCACCAGCCGTGATCGGCGGCATAGACTTCGACTTCAGCAGGGCGTCCGGCGGCCTTGGCGGCGGCGGCAAAGGTTTCTTTGTCGGCCGGGGCCTTGGCATCGTCGTTGCGGGCGACCGCGATCAGATAGCTGGCCTTGGTGCTGGCCAGCAACTTATGCGGACTGTCCGGCTTGTCAGTGACGAGACCGCCGCCATGGAACGAGGCTGCGGCGCGGACCCGGCCCGGAACAGCGGCGGCGGTGCGCACCGTAAACGGCCCGCCCATGCAATATCCGCAGGACCCGATCCCGCGCTTGCGGTTCACTTCGCGGCGCGTGTCGAGCCACACCACCATCGCCTGGGCATCGCGGGTAACCCCCTCGGCAGACAAGGCCCCGATCATCGGGCGCAATTTGGCCTGACCTTCGGGCGTGCGCCATTCACTGATTGAATTCATGATCGGGGCCTGGGCGCTGCGATAGTACTGGTTGACCACCAGCACCGCATAACCGCTCGCCGCCAGCCGTTTGCCCATCATCCGATAGGCCTCACGCACCCCGGCGATATCGGGCCAAAGGATCACTGCGGGATGCTTGCCCTTGGCCGGGCGAATAAACAATGCGTCGATATTGCCTTCGCTGGTGGAAATCAGCACGGTTTCTTCGATCACTATGGTGACATCCTTGGCCAGCGCGGCATCGGCGAGGCCCCCTGCCAGCACTCCGGCAGCGCCCAAGGCGGCAAAGTCCCGGCGGCTGAGGCCCTT
>VFKS01000271.1 GCA_009885425.1 Novosphingobium sp. | reverse complement strand
GCGAACTGGCCAGCAATGCCGCAGGTCTGATCCAGCGGGCGCGGCGCCTCCACCTGCTCGGCAGCCCCTTTGCCGATGCCGCGCGCGAGCGGCTGGTCAAGGCGCTGGCGCTGCCCGCACGGCTCAACCACGAACAGGCCGAAGCCGCGATCGACCGCGCACTGGTGGCCCGCGCGCCCGGTTCGGCGCTGTTTTCCGACACTACCGCGCGGTTGCGCGCGGCCCGCAAACCCATCGACCTGCTGCGCGCTGCGCGGCAACTCCATGCGCTGGAAAGGACCCTGACGCGATGAGTGATCAAACTATGACCCTGGCTGAGGTCAGCACCCTTGCCGGAAAAATCAGAGGCGAGGTCGGCAAGGCGGTGGTCGGCCAGACCGCCACTATCGATGCCCTGCTGACCGCGCTGCTGGCGCAGGGCCACGTCCTGCTCGAAGGCCCGCCAGGCACCGCCAAGACATTCATGGCGCAATGCTTTGCCGCCAGCCTCGGGCTCGATTTCGGCCGCATCCAGTTCACCCCGGATTTGATGCCGGGCGACATTCTGGGATCGAACCTGTTCAACTTCCAGACCAGCCAGTTCACCCTGACCCGCGGACCGATTTTTACCGAGTTGCTACTCGCCGATGAAATCAACCGTACCCCGCCCAAGACCCAAGCCGCGCTGCTTGAGGCGATGCAGGAACGCCGGGTGACGCTGGACGGCACGGCCCATCCGCTCCCGGCCAATTTTCTGGTGGTCGCAACCCAGAACCCGATCGAAAGTCAGGGGGTCTATCCGCTGCCCGAAGCCCAGCTCGATCGGTTCCTGTTCAAGCTGCTGGTGTCCTATCCCAGCGCTGCCGAAGAAGCGAGGATCGTCGCCAATTTCGGCAGCCACGCCGGGCCGCCGCGCCCTGAGCAGCTCGGGGTCGAAAAGGTCGCTAACGCCGCGACGATCGCCGCCGCCGCCCAGGCCGTCAAAACCGTCACGCTGGCCGAGACGGTGATCGATTACATCGTCCGGCTGATCCGCGCGACCCGCGACAGCGCCGATCTCGCCTCTGGCGCCTCCCCTCGCGCCGCCGTGCTTCTGGCCAATGCCGCCCGCGCCCGCGCCGCACTGGAAGCGCGCGACTATGTTGTGCCTGATGACGTGAAGGCGCTGGCCGCCCCGGTGCTGCGCCACCGCTTGCTGCTGAGCCCGGCGGCCGAGATCGAAGGCAAGCAGGTCGAGGCGCTGGTCGCTGAACTGGTCGAAAGCACCGAGGCGCCGCGCTAAGCTGATGCTGCCCCGCGCCGCCTTGATCCCGACTGGACGGGCCGCGCTGCTGCTTGCGGCAGCGGCGCCGCTGGCCTTGCTGGTGGCGGTGCTAGCTCCTGCCCAGTGGGCCGCTGCGCCGTTGATCGGGACCATGGTGCTGATGCTGGTGCTAGTCGATGCGCTACTGGCCGGGCGAATAACCAACGCCGACCTGGCTGCAGGCTCTGATGTCGAAGTGGGCGAGGACGGTTGGCTTCAGCTTGATGCCCAGTTCGCTGGCGGGGCGCGCAGCCGGGTCGATTGTGCGATCTCCGCCGATCCGCGGCTGTTACCCGGCGGGCGGACCGAACACACGCTGACCAAGCAAGATGGCGGCAGCTGGCGGGCCGCGATCGCCTATCGCCCGACCCGGCGCGGGACCGGCGCCATCGAGCAGATGTGGCTGCGCTGGACCGGCCCGCTGGGTCTGGGCGCACGGCAGATCCGCCGCGATGTCGATCAGTCGGTGCGGGTCTGGCCCAACCTTTCGGCGGTCCGATCGCCCGCAATGCAGGCTTTTTTGAAAGACGCGCAGTACGGGCTGATCGCGCGGCGGATCCGGGGCGAGGGGACGATGTTCGAAGCGCTCGCTGAATTCCAGCCGGGGATGGACAAACGCCGGATCGACTGGAAATCGAGCGCCCGCCACGGGCACCTCTATGCCAAGGAATACGAATCCGAACGCAACAACCAGATCGTCTTTGCCTTCGATTGCGGCGCGGCGATGAGCGAGCCGGTCGGCGGACTGCCGCGGATCGACCGGGCCGTCTCCGCCGCGCTTTCCACCGCCTATGTCGCGCTGAAGGGCGGGGACAAGGCGGCGCTGTTCGGCTTTGCCGCGCGGCCCGAACTGTTCACGCCGTTCGCCTCCGATGCGCGCGATTTTCCCCGGCTGCACCGCGCCGCCGCCGGGCTCGATTACCACGCGCAGGAACCCAACTTCACGCTGGCCTTGGCGACCTTGGCCGGACGGCTGCAACGCCGCAGTCTGGTGGTGGTGTTTTCGGATTTCACCGACCCAACCAGCGCCGAACTGATGGTCGAAAGCATCGCGCGGCTGGCCGGGCGCCATGTCGTGCTGTTCGTGACAATGACCGACGAGGAGCTGACCGGAATGGCCACCGCCGCGCCCGATGATATTCAGCACATGGCGATGGCGGTCAGCGCCGATGGCTTGCTGCGCCAGCGCGCGCTGGTGCTGGGCAAGCTGCGGCAGCACGGCGTCGACGTGATCGAGGCGCCGTGGGACCGGATCGGTACGCGGCTGCTCGACACCTATCTGGCTATCAAACGCAAGGGAGCAATCGGATAATGGTGCTGTTCCCGGCAATGCGCAAAGTGGCCGAAACCGAAGCCGCGATCGAGGCGGCGGCGCTCCGCTCGGACCGCTTCCGTCAGCAACGCGAGCCTGACTGGAAGCGGCTTGAGCTGATCGTCACCCGGATGGAGAAGGGCCGCCTGCGCCGCCTGTCCGATGCCGATCTGCTCGAACTGCCAGTACTCTACCGTACGGTCGCCTCGAGCTTGTCGGTCGCGCGCGAAACCTCGCTCGATGCGGCGACGCTGGGCTATCTGGAAAGCCTGGTCCAGCGCGCCTGGTTTCTGGTCTATGGCCCGCGCACCACGCTGCTCGCGTGGCTGGGGCGGTTTTTTGGTGGCGAATGGAGCCGCGCAGTGCGCGCGATTGCGCCCGAACTGCTGGTCGCGCTGACTCTGATGGTGGCGGGAACGGTGATCGGCTGGCTGCTGTGCGCGCAAGATCCCGATTGGTATTTCTCGCTGTTCCCGGCCGAGCTTGCCGGAGACCGGGTGCCCGG
>VFKS01000115.1 GCA_009885425.1 Novosphingobium sp. | reverse complement strand
GGCCAGACGCACAGCGCATAGGCCGCCAGCCCCCACCCAGCTGCACGGCGCAACGGCTGCGACCATGGCTGGAGCAGCCCGGCGGCTCCGGCCAGTTCGGCAAGACCGGTCAGCGCAATGATCGCTTCGGGTGCGGGCACCCACGGCGGGGTGATCTGCAGGAACGGCGCAGGGTTGGCCAAGTGGAAATAGCCCGCCGCGCCATAGAACGCGGCCATCAGCCAGAGCAGCCCGGTGCGGATCACGCCGCCAACGCCTCGGCCTCGATCACCTCAATCGCGCGGTGCAATTGCTCTGCGGCGGCGGGATCCAGCCGGTGTTCGAACAGCGTCAGGTGGCGCAGCAGGGTCCGCCGCACCGCGCCCGCGCCCTCGGCAATTGGCTTACCCAGTTCGCGGTAATGCTCAAGCCCGTAACGCAGGATGATCGTAGCGTTGATCGCCAGATCGCGCAGCCGTTCGCGCGGCCAATCGAGCAGGCCGGCATCGACCAGCGCGGCGAGATAGGCCTCGATCTGATCGAAAGTCAGTTCCAGCCAGCGCGGGGCATTGGCCACAATCAAAGTGGCCTGATCGCCATAAGCCTGCTGATCGCGGTAGAGGAAGCGAAAGGCACGAAATTCCGCCATCATCACCTCCAGCATCCGGCCGTAGTCTTCCAACGGATCGGCCCCCGGGCGCAGCGCCAGCCGTTGTTCGATTACCGCAGCAAAGCGGGCGCTGATTGCATCGAGCAGCGCGCCGCGGGTCTTGAAGTGATACCACAGGTTGCCTTCGGCAATCCCGCACTGTGCTGCCAGCGCAGCCGTGGTTACCGCGCCGTATCCCTGCCTGTTGAACAGGGACAGCGCGGTATCGACGATGCGGTCGCGGGTGGACTTTGGTCGCGCCATCAGTAGTGCGTCAGCTCTACCATTAACTTGCTGTAGCCGTGGACGAAACAAGCCGGCACCCGCTCCGGCTCGGCCACGACGTTGGCCCGCAGCCGCCGCTTGGCCATCTCCTCGAGCAGGGTGCACAGTTGCAGTTCGGCGACCCGCGCCCCGACGCAGCGGTGGATGCCGTAACCGAACGAGAGGTGGCGGCGGGCGTTTTCGCGGTCAACGATCACCCGGTCAGCGTCCTTGAACACGCTCTCATCACGGTTGGCGGACAGGTACCACAGCACCACTTTGTCGCCCTTTTTCATGTGGTGGCCTTCGAACTCGGTATCCTCCTCAACGGTGCGCCGCATATGCGACAGCGGGGTCTGCCAGCGGATCAGTTCCTGCACCGCATTGGGGATCAGCGAGGGATCGGCTTCCAGCTTCGCGCGCTCTTCGGGGAACTGGTCGAGACCATAGGCAAAGCTCGACATCGAATTGCGGGTGGTGTCATTGCCACCAACGATGAGCAGGATCAGGTTGCCCATGAACTCTTGTTCGCTCATGTGGTTCATGGCGTCTGAGCGCAGCATCACCGAGATCAGGTCCTTGCCCGGATTGACGGCCTTTTGCTGCCACAGTGCGCCGAACGCCGCGCCCATTTCCATCAGCGCGGCATTGCGTAAGGCTATGTTTTCAGGATCTTTTATCAGTTCGACATTGCCGCCCATGTCGGACCAATAGGTCAGCTTGTGGCGTTCTTCCCAAGGGAAGTCGAACAGTGTGGCGAGCATGCCGGTGGTCAGTTCGATCGAGAGCCGCTGGACCCAGTCAAACGGCTCGCCAATCGGCAGACTGTCGAGCACTTCTGCGGTGCGCGCCTGGACTTCGGCTTTCATCGCCGCAACCTCGCTCGGCCCGAAAGAGGGTGCAACTGTGCGGCGCTGGGCGGTGTGCTGCGGCGGGTCCATCGCGATGAACATCGGCATCTTGATCTCGTTCTCGATCGGCTCGCCAACCGAGCCAGAAATCGCAATCCCGCCGTATTCCCAGCTCGACGAAAAGATCTTGGGCAGCGATTCGATATGGATGATCGGCTTGTAGGTCGAAACTGACCAATAGGGGCCGAACGAGCTGTCCGGGACATACTGGATCGGCGCCTCTGCCCGCAGGGTCCGGAATGGCTGTTGCCAGCGGTCTTCGGCATAGATCTCGGCCAAAGAAACGTCGATCGGTGCGATCGGCGATGCAGTGCGGTCAAGCGTGGCTGAGCTGGCCATGGTTTCTCTCCCTCAGGCGACGGGAATCGCCCTTTCTAGGGTGCATACCCTAAAAATATCACGGGCCTTGTCAAGCCGCCAACAAGATCGCCGCCCGGATCACTCCGGACGGCGGCTTGCTGCAAGGGTTGTTGCAGCGGGGGAAAATGTCAGTCGGGCGTCAGTCAGCTTGGGCGACCTTTTTAACCCGGCGATAAGGGACGAATTCACCCAGGCTGACAAAGCCGGTGGTGAAATGCCCGCTCCGGTCAACCGTGTGGACAATATCGAGATCGCATAGCTGACTGCCGCTGGTGCGGGTCACCAGGATCTCATCGTCGTCGAGGCTATCGGCGTTTATGGGCCGGTTGACGTAGATCACATTGCCCCAGCCATAGACGATCGCGGTCTTGTCCAGCACCTGCATATCGCGCGTATCCCAGTGCGAAATGCAATTGACCGGCTTGCCCGCCTCGCGCCCTTCGAGCAGCTTGTCGAGCCGTTCCTGGGGGGTCTGCCTGGGTTTGGCCTCCAGCCCGACGGCGCCTGAAAGCGCAGCGGCGGTGGCGAGTGCGATAGCGATCTTGCGCATGGTCATGATCCTTGTCTTCTGCTGGGCAGATTACCTCACCTGCCTGAACCGAACCTGAAGATTAGGCTGTTCCGCCCACTGTCAGCCCTTCGACCAGCAGGGTCGGCTGACCGACACCGGCCGGCACGCTTTGCCCGCCCTTGCCGCAAATCCCGATCCCTTCATCAAGCGCCAGGTCATTGCCGATCCCGATTACCCGGGTCAGCACCGATGGTCCATCGCCGATCAGTGTCGCGCCCTTGATCGGGCTGCCGAGCTTGCCGTCTTCGATCTTGTAGGCCTCGGTGCAACTGAACACGAATTTGCCCGAAACGATATCGACCTGCCCGCCGCCAAAGCTCTTTGCGAAAATCCCGTTCTTGACCCGCGAGAGCAGCTCGGCCGGATTGTCATTCCCACCCTTCATGAAGGTGTTGGTCATCCGCGGCATCGGCGCGTGGGCATAGTTTTCGCGGCGTCCATTGCCGGTCGCGGCCACCCCCATCAGCCGGGCGTTGAGCCGGTCCTGCATATAGCCTTTGAGGATCCCGTCCTCGATCAGCACGGTTTCCTGAGTCGGGGTGCCCTCGTCATCGATCGACAGCGAGCCGCGCCGACCGAGCATCGCACCATCATCAACCACGGTGACACCCGGCGCGCCGACCCGCTCGCCGATCCGACCCGAAAAGGCACTGGTGCCCTTGCGGTTGAAATCGCCTTCCAGCCCGTGGCCAATCGCTTCATGCAGCAGAATGCCGGGCCAGCCTGGGCCGAGCAATACGGTAAATTCGCCCGCCGGGGCAGGCACGCTTTCCAGATTGGTCAGCGCTTGCGCCAGCGCCTCGTCAATCGCGCGGTTCCAGGTCGCCGGTTCAAACAAATCGTCGTAGAGCCGCCGCCCGCCGATCCCGAAACTGCCGGTTTCGCGCCGTCCGTTCTGTTCGGCGACAATGCTGACATTGAGCCGCACCAGCGGCCGGACATCGGTGGCGACAAAGCCATCGGCGCGGACAATCTCGACCACCGACCAGCTCGCGGCCAGACTGGCGGAGACCTGCGCCACCCGCGGATCGCGCGCCCGCGCGGCAGCGTCTATTGTCTCAAGCAGCTTTACCTTGGCCGCAAACGGCAAGCCATCGAGCGGGGAGAGGTCAGTATAGAGGTGGCGGTTGTTCTGGCGTGGCGGCGGGCTGGGCTTGGCCGTGGCCGGATCGAGCAGTTGCAGCGTTTCCCCGGCGCGGCGGATCGAAGCTTCGCTGATTTCGTTGGCGTGAGCGAACCCGGTCATCTCGCCCGAAACCCCGCGCAGACCGAACCCGGCGTCGCGCGAATAGTCGGCGGTTTTCAACCGGCCATCATCAAACGCAAAAGTCTCGCTAGCGCTGAACTGCATATAGAGCTCGCCATCATCGCAGCGCGACAAGGCATCGGCGGTCAGCGCCTGGGCGCGAGCGGGATCGAGTTGGCGGTAAAGTAGCGAGCGGGGGTCAAAAGCGGTCATAACCCCGATATAGGGACTGGGCTGCGAAAGGCTAGGCCGCAGCCTGATCGGCTGGCCCACCCTTCAGCACGAAGCGTTTGTCGCAATAGCCGCATTCGGCCATGCCGCTCTCGTCAATCTCCAGCCAGATCCGGGGATGGCCCAGCGCGGCGGCAGTAACGTTTCCTGTGGTGGGAATACCGGTTGCGCCATCGCAGGAAACGCGGGTGGTGGTGACGATCACGGTTTCGGGCTGAGTGCTCATAGGCGGAGCCTTATCAGCACCGCGGCGGCATTTCCAGCCTACTGGTAATTCACCGTCACATTGAACGTGCCGGTGTAAACACCCGGCGCCTGATTGGCGCCGACATTCAGTCGCCCGCCGACCCGCATCGTGAAAATGCCGGTGTTGGAGGTGATCTGATAGCGCCGGTTGCCATTGCCCAGCCCGTTGCCATTGCCGCCAATGTAGACCAGCCCCGGCGCGGTGCCGAGCGTGATGGTGTTGGCCACCATCGTCGCGCCGCCGGGGCCGGTCAGCGTGATCGTGGTCGGGATCGCAATGCGCACGGTAAACCGCCGCACGCCAAACCCGGCAAATTCGGCATATTGGCATTGCCCCACCCGCAGGATCGGGCCGGTGATCGTGCAGGTTCCGGTATTGGGATCAACGGTAACCGTCCCCGCCGTCGGCCGCGCGGCGATCCGGCCGAACACAAGGTCCTGGATCTTGATCAGTCCGAGCGGCTCGACAACCGTGGCGCGGGCACCGGCACTGGCCGCAATGGTTTGCGCGGCGGCCGGCTGGGCAATCAGCGCGGCGCAGGCAAGGGCCAGCATCGCGCACAATCTGCGCATCAGGCGCTGCGCGAAGCCGCAGCGATCGGGAACCCCCCAGTTCATGCCGACCGCTATGCACGGCAGGCCATGAAGGGACCCTGCAACAGCATGGTTAATGGCGAAGTAAGGAATGGGCTGTGCGCCGCGCGATTCCGGGGCTTTACGCGCCCTTGGCCGAGCCGCTAAGCGTGGCCAATGGAAACTCCTGCAGCCATTCGAATTCGTGACCTTGCGAAGGTCTATGCCCCGGCCGGCGCCGCCCCCGCGAAACACGCGCTCAAGGGCGTCAGCTTCGATGTCCCGCAAGGGCAGATCTTCGGCCTGCTCGGCCCCAACGGCGCGGGCAAATCGACGCTGATCAACATCCTCGCCGGGCTGGTGATGAAAACGGGCGGATCGGCGGAAATTTGGGGTTTTGACATCGATCACGACAGCCGCAACGCCAAGCGCTCGATTGGGATCGTCCCGCAGGAGATTGTCTTCGATCCGTTCTTCACGCCGTTTGAGGTGCTGGAGAATCAGGCCGGGCTCTATGGC
>VFKS01000214.1 GCA_009885425.1 Novosphingobium sp. | reverse complement strand
GGGCGGAATTCACCATCGGCTCCGGCCAGGACCGGCAGCGCCTGATCGAACCAGTCGAGCGCTTCGGCCGGATGCAGCACTTCGCGGATCGGTACGGTCAGTCCGCGCGCACGGGCCGCGGCGGCGAGCACTTCGGCGCCGCCAGCGACCACGAACGCGGGCAATTCCGCCGTATCGCGCTGCGCCCAAGCGGCGGCGATCAGTTCCGGGCCGACGCCAGCTGGATCGCCCAGCGATACTGCGAGCAGCGTGCCCCCCTCCACGCCGAACTCAGTTGCCGTAATCGATCACCGCATCGCGGCGAAGATCGCGCATATAGGCTTGCGCGCGGCGGTTGATTCGCTCGTCTTCTTTCTGGGTCTGCACCTCTTCAAAGGTCACGCCACCAGCCACCTTGGGATCATCGCGCCCGCACAGCATCAGCACCCGGACGCCATCCTGGATCGACCCGAACGGCGGGGTGGTTTCACCCGGCGAAAGGCCCAGCACCAAGGTTTGGAGTGGACCGGGCAGTTCGCGTGCCTTCAGCTGGTCATTGGTGACCACTTCAGCGCCCAGCGATGCCGCCACGGCATCGGCCTGTGCGCAACCTTTGGCAGCTTTCATCTTTTCGGCGAAATCCTGCGCCCGGGCGCTGGCTTGCGCCTCGGTCGTGCCAGGAGCGAAGGAGATCGAGATTTGCTTGAGGCTTAGCGTTGCGTCGCGCGGATCGGCGGTCAGCACCTGTCGCTTGTCGATCAGGACAACGATCGAGAAACCGCCGCGTACTTCGACCGGTCCGGCCATCTGGCCCGGCTGCAGGGTCTTGACGACAGCATCAAGCTCTGGCGGGAGCACGCCGGCGCGAAGCCAGCCCAAATCGCCGCCGACTGGTGCGGACGACGATTCGGAAAATTGACGGGCATAGCCGACAAAGCTGGCGCCCTTTTGCAGCTGCTCGACAATCCGCAGCGCGTTCTGCGCCACCGCTTCGCGGTTTTCGCTGTTGGCTGCGAGGAAAATCTCACCGATCCGGTATTCATCGGTGCCGCGCGCTTCTTCCTGCCGCTTGATCTCTTCGCGAACCTCGTCTTCCGACACGTTGACATAGGGTGTCACGTTGCGGCGCAGCAGCCGCTGCCAGGAAAGTTCACCACGAATCTGGCGCTTGAGCGAGTTGGGCGAGGAGCCGATCTTGATCAGATAAGCGTCCATCGCCTTGGGGTCCTGCCCAAAGTTCTGCTGGGCGATCCGGTTGTAGGATTGATCAACCTCTTCTTCGCTGACCGCCATATCCTGCCCGCGGGCTTCCTGAATCTGGAGCGTTTCGTCCATCAGGTTGCGGAGCACCTGCATCCGCAGCCGTTCGAGCTCTTCCGCTGCGATCTTGCCGCCGCTGGCTGCCACGATCAGGGCGACGCGCTGGTCGATATCGGTGCCGGTAATCACCTCACCGTTGATGATGACCTTCGCCGTGCGGTGGTTCGGGTCGTTCTTGCCGAAGATCACCGGGTTCTCAGGCAGCGAAAGCGTGCCCTGCGGACCGGCATCCTGTGCCGGCGCGACGGTCGGCATGGCCATCGCAACTGCGATCAAGGGCGCCAGCGCAAGGCGGGCGGAGTGGCGGAAGCGCAAGGGGCGTGTCACCGTTTCAAAAATCCCAATTTCGATGCGAGGGGGTCTGCATCATATTTGCCGTCAGCTATTGCCGAGATGAGGCTTAACCTTGGCTGAGCAGGGCGGATAGCCTGTTTGCCCCAGCCTGCCAATCCTCTGCACCCGCCAATCCTCAGAACCCAAGATTGCGCACGGCAATGTGAATCTGGAAGGTATTGCCCTTGCGCGCGTCACCGGTCGCGACGAAGTCACGCCGCCAGGTGAAATCAAGCTCAATGCAATCATCCTGATAGGCGATCCCCAGCCGGGTGCGCAGCGGCTGGAATCCATCCACCCCGACCAGCAAGGGGTCATCACTGATTCCGGTCAGGTCAAACACGCCTGATCCGAAGATTGACCAGTACCGCGCAAATCCGACCCGCCCGGCGATCCGCAGTTCCTCTCGGTCCTTCAGATCCTCGATCCCGCTGCCGACATCGCGGTTGAGCCGCAGATAGCCGACTTCAAGGTAGGTGCGCTGGGTGCCGACGCCGGCGTCAAATTCATTGCGGCGGACCGACAGGTTGTCCTTGTCGAGCCGGAAGCGGTGCGTGACCTTGACCACATCGCTGAACCGCACTTCGGTACGTCCGACAATGTCAGAGGTCCGGTCGGTCAGGCCGGTTCCATCGGGAAGCAGTGTGGGATTGGTGGACAGCCGATACGATTGGCCAATGGTCGAATTGATCCGCAGCCCCGGCCGTTCGAACTGCCAGTCGATCCCATAGGTAAAGCGAACGCCGTCCTCGATCCGGTCATATCCGGGAAAGCGGTTGAGCGCGAACAGGTTTGAATCTTCCAGATCGATCGAACGGGCGTCTTCGTTGGGGACGGCCAGATTGCGCAGCTTCGGGCTGGCTACCATTTGAAAGCGCGGGGTGAGCACCTGAGTGCCGCCCATGAATTCGCCGACTAGCGGCCATTTCACGTCAAACGCTAACGCCGCCATACCGCGTGCCTGCCAACCGGGATTACCGCGGTAGATCGCGGTCGCGGTCAGATTGTTCTCGTCTGAGTGATAGACATCCCCGCGGGCCAGCGCGGTTACGGTTACTTCTTGGCCCCATGGGGTCAGTCGGCGAAGGTCCCATTGCGCGCTGGCAAAGGCGCGCTGGGTATCTTGACCCGATGTGCGGGTGATCGCGAGGCTGTTGGCCTGCAACTGGATTCGCCCGCCCAGCCAAGGATCGGTCAGGCGGCGGCGATAGTCGATCTCGGGCAAGGCAATCGGCACCAGACCTTGCGAATCGCCCACGCGTAGCGTTTGGGTGGCCCAGCCCGCGACCGAGAAATAGCTATCGGCGTCGATCCGTTCCAGCTGTATCATCGAGCGCAGCCGGTCATCGCGGCTGATGTCATAGCGGCGCAGGAAAGTCCGGTCAGACGCCACCCGGCCAGAGAAGGTCAGACCCCAATTCGGCGAGAACTGGTAGCGACCATTGGTGTAGAAATAACCGCGAAAATCGGGCTGGCTGACCGTGCTGCTGCTGCCGATCGGAATGCGTGAAGAGCGGGTCAGATAGCCGGTCGCCTGAAACGAGCCCTGACTGGTCAGTTGCCGGTATTGCACTGAAACCATCGGCAGGGCTTCGGTAAAGACATAGCCTGTCACCGCCAGATCGCGGTTGTCTGACAGGCGCTGATACCAGGTGTCCGAAAACTGGACGCCGTTGGAGGCGGATAGCTGAACATCGGGGATCAGCAGTCCGCTGATCGGGCGACCATCGGTGGCCACCACCAGCCCCGGCATCGGGAACAGCTTCAACCCAAAAATCTCGGCGCGCGCGCCTTCGAACCGGATCGTCTTTTTGTCGGGATCGAAAATCACCCGTCGCGCGGTGATCCGCCAGCTGGGATTGCGCGGACAGCCCTGTGCATCTTCCACTGCGCAAGCGGTATAGGCGGCATTGTGGAGCAGGACCTTGCCGTCCTCCATCCGTTCACCCTTGTTCGCTGCCAGCCGCCCGCCCTCGCGCAGCGCCAGCAGCATATTGTCCATTGCCCCGGCCTTCAGCTCATCGGTCAATTCGATCCGGTCGGTGAAGATCTGATTGCCATCGGCGTCGACTAGCCGGACGTCGCCCTGGGCCTGGATTACACCGGTTTTGCGGTCCCAGGTGATCTTATCGGCGCGGACCGACTGATCGCCGCGGCGCAACACGACATTGCCGAACACGCTGATCTGTTCGCTGTTGTCATCATAGCTGGCGCCGTCGGCTTCAAACTGGATCTGCTGATCGGCTGCGATCGCTGGCGTGGATTGGGCCGGTTGTTCGCTCGGAGCCTCTTGAGCCTGCGCCGCCATGGGGCATCCCAGCGCCGCCAGCGCAAGCGCAGCAACTCCGGCTTTTACCGAGGCGGGGCACAACAAGGGATGCGGCGATTGATGCCGCGCAGACAGGAGCATGACTTGCCTATCGCACCGCCCGCGCCTAACTGCAATCCACGTGGGCAGTCTGAGGCAACGCTTTGTCGCAGCGGCCATCATTTCCCTTGGGAGCAACCATGCAAATCGAATTTCTCTCCGGTCCAGCCCTGCCTACCACCAGCCCGATCGCCTATGTCGTCGATCAAGAGGCACTGCCCGCCGGGCTTGAAGCTGTGGTGGCTGATGGCGCGAAGGCCAGCCGTTTTGCCGGCAAGCCTGGGCAGCTGCACGAAGCCTTTGTGGCGCGCGAGGGTGTATCGGTGCGGGTTGCGCTGGCTGGCGCAGGGGAGCCGGGCGGCAAGGACCGGATCTCGGCGCTGGAGCGCGCAGGCGCCGCGATTACCGCAAAGTATCTCGCCTCAGGCGAAAGCACGGTGACTATCGATTTCACCGGTACCAAGCTGTCGGCCGGCGATGTCGCCGCCGTGTTGCTGGGCGCACGGTTGCGCGGTTGGCGTTATGACAACTATCGCACCAAGCTGTCCGATGATCAGAAGCGCAGCCTGATGACCATTAAGGTCGCTGGTGCACCGGCTGGTGCCGAAGATGCCTGGGCGATTGAGGCGGCCCTGGCTGAAGGCGTCGAATTTACGCGTGAACTGGTCACCGAGCCAGCAAACATCATCTATCCCGAAAGCTTCGTCGAACGCGCTCAGGCGCGGATGGCTGGAACCGGGATCGCCATTCGGGTGCTGGACGAGGCCGAAATGACTGCGCTCGGCATGGGCTCGCTACTCGGCGTGGCCCAGGGCTCGGCGCGCAAGCCGCGGCTGTTGGTGATGGAATGGAACGGCGGACCAGCTGGTGAAAGGCCAACCGCTTTCGTCGGGAAAGGCGTGACCTTCGACACCGGCGGGATCAGTCTGAAGCCGCCAGGCGGGATGGAAGACATGAAGTGGGACATGGGCGGGGCCGGTGCCGTTGCTGGTGCCATGCTCGCGCTGGCCCGCCGCGGGGCCAAGGCCAATGTCGTGGGGATTTGCGGGCTGGTAGAAAATATGCCCGATGGCAATGCCCAGCGGCCCGGCGATGTGGTCACTTCGATGTCTGGTCAAACCATCGAAGTGATCAACACCGATGCCGAAGGCCGGCTGGTGCTGTGCGATGCGATTACCTGGACGCAAAAGGAATTCTCGCCGACCGCGGTGATCGATCTGGCCACGCTGACCGGTGCGATGATCATCTCGCTGGGACATGAACACGGCGGGATTTTCAGCAACGATGATGACCTGGCTCAAAAGCTGGTCGCGGCCGGCAGCGCCTCGGGCGACAAGCTGTGGCGGATGCCGATGGGCCCGGCTTATGACAAGCTGATCGATAGCCCGATTGCCGACATGAAGAACGTCGGCCCGCGCGAAGGCGGTTCGATCACGGCAGCGCAGTTCATAGCGCGCTTTGTCGACAAGGGCATGCCATGGGCGCATCTCGACATCGCCGGAATGGTATGGGCGAACAAGCCGGGACAGACTTGGGACAAGGGCGCAACCGGATACGGCGTGCGGGTGCTCGACCGGTTTGTGCGGGATAACCTTGAGAGTTGATTTCTACCAATTGAGCCAGACCCCGGTCGAAGGCGCTTTGCCGCAGCTTGCGGTGAAAATGCGGGAGGCCGGGGCGAAGGTTCTTGTCGTTTCGGCAGATGAAGCCCAGCTCGAGCGGATCAGCGCGGCGCTGTGGGCGCACAAGGACAGCTTTCTGGCGCACGGGATTGCGGGCGGGCCGCATCAGGAGCGCCAACCAATCCTGCTGAGCGATGTGCTCGAGGCTCCTAACGAGGCCAGGTTTCTGGCGCTCGCCGATGGAGGGTGGCGCGATGGAGCTGATCAGTTCGACCGGGTGTTCCTGCTGTTCGACGGTTCAACTATCGACGATGCCCGCGCCACCTGGCGCAGCCTCGATGGCCGCGATGGGCTAGAGCGCAATTATTGGCGACAAGAAGACGGCAAATGGATCAAGGCCGCGTAAATCTTGCAGTGCAGCATAATCCCCGCTAGGGGCGCGCCGACATTCACAAACCATAATCGTTCGCAAGGAAGCACATCATGGCGGTTACCCGCACCTTTTCGATCATCAAGCCCGATGCCACCCGCCGCAACCTGACCGGTGCGGTCACCAAGATGCTCGAAGAAGCCGGGCTTCGGGTGGTCGCTTCAAAGCGCATCCACATGGGCCGTGAGCAAGCCGAAGGCTTTTACGCCGTTCACCGCGAACGCCCGTTCTTTGGTGAACTGGTTGAATTCATGATCTCCGGCCCGGTCGTGGTTCAGGTACTCGAAGGTGAAGACGCGATGCAGCGCAACCGCGACATCATGGGCGCGACCAACCCGGCCAATGCCGATGCCGGCACGATCCGCAAGGAACTGGCCGAATCGATCGAAGCCAACACCGTCCACGGTTCGGACAGTGACGAAAACGCTGCGATCGAAATCGCCTATTTCTTCAAGCCCGAAGAAATCGTCGGCTGAGGCATCACGCCTCGCTGATCGAACGGGCCGCCGGAGCAATCCGGCGGCCCTTTTCGTTTGCGCGCTTGTGGCCTAGGTTGCCGCCAAAGGAGAGTTTCAATGAAAGGCATGGGCGCAGCCGACGGCGAAGACTGCCCGTTCGCATTCAATTTTGACCCCGCCAGCTTCAAGGTCGGCGACACGGTCAGCTACCGGGTCAGCACGATGGAGGATTGGCCGTTCGTCGGCACCCTGCTCGAAGTCCACGCCGATCATGTGATCATCAGCCCCGGCCCGGCCGAACCTGATGCACGCTACATTGGCACGCGTGAAGAGCGCCCGGTGGTGGATGGGTCGCTTATTTGAAGCGGGCGAGCGTGAAGACCGCAATTGAACCGTATTTGACGCGGCTGCTAAATGGTGATTGAATCCTCTCTGCAGCGATAGCTTTGAGAGCTTGGCTAACCGACTGCATTGCTGGGGGAGAAGTCTGATGAAACGCACGCTATACATGGCGATCGCGGTGATCTGCTATTTCGCATTCTTTGGTTCGTTTCTCTATCTCATTGGCTTTGTCGGGAATTTCCCCGGATTGCCGAACACGGTTGATCGATCGCCGACCCCATCCGGCGGGAGCGCAATGCTGGTCAACCTCGGGCTAATCGCACTGTTCGGGCTCCAACACAGCGTCATGGCGCGCTCTGGTTTCAAGACCGGTCTGACCCGAGTCGTTCCGCCGGTACTCGAACGCAGCGTCTTTTGCCTCGCCAGTGCCGTGGTGCTGGTTGCTCTGTATTGCCTGTGGCAACCAATGCCGGCGCTCGTTTGGGATGTGCAGAGTGCTGGCGGCCGGATGGCGTTGTGGCTGCTGTTTGCAGTGGGCTGGCTGATCGTTCTGGTAAGCACGTTTCTGCTCAACCATTTTGAACTGTTCGGGCTGGCCCAACCGTGGCGCAATCTGCGCGGAACGGCTGCGCCGGTTGAAGCATTTTCAACCCCTGGGTTTTACCGCGCGGTGCGGCATCCGATCTATGCCGGGTTCGTGTTGGCGTTCTGGGCCACGCCGACAATGACCCAGGGTCACTTGCTGCTCACTGCCGGAATGACGGTCTATATCCTGATCGGCATCCGCTATGAAGAGCGCGATCTGGTGGCCCGGTTTGGGGCTCAGTATTCGGCCTATAAGACAAAGGTCGGCATGCTGTTTCCGCGGTTTGGCGGGGGCAGTTAGAACCCGTC
>VFKS01000547.1 GCA_009885425.1 Novosphingobium sp. | reverse complement strand
GCCAACGGCGCAAACGGCCACTTAGGTAGCAGCACCGGGCAGTCCTGCTGTTCTGCGGGAATCCGCGGCGAGCAATAGGGCACTTGCCAAGCGGTCTGATCGCCAAACAGCGGCTGCAGGTCGGTCGGCATCACCACGGGACGCCAAGTATCGACTTCGCCCGTCAGATGAACGAAGCGAAAGGCCTCATGATGGCGCCACTGCAGATCGGCGAAGAAGTAGAGCACACCCTCGTTGGGCAGCAAACCGGTTGCGTCCTGCGCAGCCAATGCCCGGCAGTCCCATTGCATCACGAAAGTCAGCGGCCCATCGCCATCGGGAAAGGCATAGCGCGGCCATGCGAAGTCGGCAGGACCAGTCGGAACGCCGCCCGAATAGGACAGCCCTTGGTCGCTGGCCGGCGGGAATGCTTGGCGAAAAACGATCGGCCTGAACCGCGCAAGCGCGATGGCAGGGTTGGCCGCTTGCGCGATGACCGGTTCAGCAGTCGCCGCGCTGACAGGCTGAACATCGGAAACAACGTCGTTCTCGCGCGCGGCCCTGGTCAGGCGTGAAAGGCGTTCGGGATCTGCGGCGGGAACGCTTTCGAGCGTGCCGCGCTCGTTCGGCTTGACCTGCCGCCCAGCCCCCCGCGAAATGACGAGGCCCATGCCAAAACTGGCCGCGACGACCAGTCCAACCATCACCATCCGCAGTATGAACGGCTGGAACTTGAACGGTGTGAAGGTTTCGGCTGCCGCCCAGATCAGGATCAGGATGAAGAAGGTTGCCATGGCAGCCAGAAGGAAGCTTCTGGCTTTCGAGAGAATTGTGCTGGGTGTGCGCATAGCTCCACTTTAGACCCGGCCGCGTTATCAAGCGGTTGAGATGTGGTTGATATTCTATTTACATTTCACTTGCGGTAATCCGCTGTGATCAGTCCCGCCGCCGCCAGTTCTTCCTCATGGCTGGCCTCGCGCCAGTCTTCGGCGAGGGCCTGTGCTTCCCAGTCGAGCATCGCCGGGTGGGCCAGCAGGTGATCGACCCAGGTCTGGCCCCCATTCTCACCGGCGCCAACATCGAGGCCATAGGTGCGGATACGGAAGGCCACAGGGGCGTAGAAGGCATCGGCGGCGGTGAATTCCGCCCCTGCCAGCCACGGCCCGCCAAACCGCGCGAGGCCGGTCTCGAAAATCTCGCGCACCCGCGCCACGTTACGCCTCAAGCCCTCGCTCATCGGCTTGGGGGTGACCCGCACGCCGACGTTCATCGTGCAATCGTTGCGAAGGTGCCCGAACCCGCCATGCATCTCTGCGACCGCGCCTTGCGCAAAGATCCGCGCTTCTTCGTCCGCAGGCCAGACGCCGTCATGGCGTTCGGCCAGATAGAGCGCGATGCCGAGCGAATCCGGGATCAGCCGATCGTCGTCGATCAACAAGGGTACTTGTCCGGTGGGTGAGAACGCGCGGAAATCTTCGTAATTGTCGGGCTTGGTGAACGGCTCGAGCCGGTCCTCAAACGGAATGCCCAGCGCCTTCATCAGCAGCCACGGGCGCAGGCTCCAGCTTGAATAGTTCCGGTTGGCAGTGATCAGGGTGTAGGTCATGCCGGCAGCCTAAGGCCCGGCGCGCCCGGGTCAATGGGCGTAGGCGGTGCTATCTTCGTCGGGCCAGTGGGCCAGCCGCGGCGTGGCGCGATTGAGGAAGATCGCTGGCAACTCGCCCAGCATCAGGACCTTGTGGATGCACCAGTCAGCCGCGCGTTCGTTCCAGCGGGCAGTGGCTTTGCCATGGCTTTCGAGCCAGTGCTGATAGGGCAGGAAGTGATCGGGCTCGTCCTTGTGGACGATCTGGAAGATCCGGATCATGATCGGATCGGACCGCACGAAACGGTTCTTCAACAGCACTTCAACCTGTGCAAATCCGCGCTGCTCGGTCAGCATGATTACCCGGCAGAGTTTTTCAAATTCGCCCGGATCAGCAAGAATCGCGCCGGTATCCAAATCCTCGATCGTGCATCCAAATATCCATTGGATGAAGCGGTCGATGTGACCCGTGCTGCGGCTGACCGCCAGCGGCATCCGCCCTTGCCGCTCAAACCAGCGCTTGAACATGGTGTAGTGTTTGCGTTCGTCAGCCCGATGTTTGACCACTTCGGCGATGAAGTGGGCATCATCGGGACAGCGCGTACGCACGGCCTCCAGCACTCGGTCGAGCGACGTGTAGCCGCGATACTCATTGTAGATATAGACTGACGCGAGAACGTCGAGATAGCGATCCCGCAGTGCGGAGAACTTTAACATGACACCGTTATAACACGGCAATGGCCGGAATGTTAGCTGCCATCCCCTAAGGCCATAGTCAGCCCCGCAACGGCTTCGACAAACTCTTCACGGAAGTCTTGTACAACGCCTTTGGCGCTGCGGACCTGATCGATCAGACCGACGCCCTGCCCGACGAAATAGCTGACCAGTTCGCGGGCCTGCTCGTTGCCATTCATCACCGCTTTTTCGATTTTCGCGAAACTCGGCTCGGAAACCATCCCCATCAGCGGCATCGGCAGCGTTCCGGGGCCTGCCGGGCCGTCCCAGGCCTCGTGCCAGGCGGTCTTGAGTTGGCGCGCGGGTTTGCCGGTGCGGCTGCGCGAACGAACCGTATCACGGCTGCGCGCGGCGATCATCTTGTCGCGGAAGGCTTCGCTGGTCTCAGATTCGGTGGTGGCGAGCCAGACCGATCCGGTCCAGGCCCCCTGCGCCCCTGCCGCCATCATGCCGGCCATCTGCGCTCCGGTCATGATCCCGCCGGCCGCCAGTACCGGAATGTCATAGCCGCCCTGTTTGAGCGCGCGGACCACTTCGGGGATCAGCACCAGCGTGGATACTTCGCCGCAATGTCCGCCGGCTTCGCCGCCCTGCGCAACGATGATATCGACCCCGGCAGCGGCCTGGCGCAGCGCATGTTCCTTCGCTCCGACCAGCGCCGCCACCGGCACGCCGCGGGCCTTGCCCTCGGTGATCATGCGGGGCGGGGCGATCCCCAGCGCATTGGCGATCAGCTTGATCGGATGGCGGAACGCGACGTCCATCAGGGCATAGCCGTTTTCGGGCGTGATCCCGGATCGGCCTTCATAGCGGACCACGTCTTCAGGCGCGGTGGCGATCCCGTACTCGCTCAGTAATCCGGCGGTGAAGGCGCGGTGCTCGGCCGAAATCGCGGCGGCGCGCTGAGCATTGTCGGCAAATTCGGCGACGCGCGGATCGACCGTTTCTGGCACCAGCACGTCAACGCCGTAGGGTGCACCATCAATGTGCTCGTCGATCCAGACCAGCTCTTCTTCTAGCTGTTCGGGAGTGAACCGAGTTGCGCCCAAAACGCCGAACCCGCCCGCCTTGCTGACCGCCACCACCACATCGCGGCAGTGGCTGAATGCAAACAACGGGAATTCGCAGCCGGTCAGCGCGCAGACTTTGTTGTTCATCGTCTCAGCTCCGGGGCATTGTGATCGGGCCACCCAGTTCGATCGCCTTGATATAAGCGGGGCGGGCCTTAAGCGCGGCGAGATAGCGGGTCAGGTTGGGGCGGTTCGTTAGCTGACCGAGTGTTTCGGCATGCTCCAGCAAATATTCCAGATTGATGTCCGCCCCGGTAAAGGTGTCCCCGCACAGGAACTCCTTGCCTTCCAGCTGCGTTTCGACCCAATCGAGCTGCTTCTTGAGTTCGGCATCCATCCAGCCGAGCGCGCCATCAGGCAGGCCGAGCCGGGGGCCGAGCAGCCGCATCAGCATCGGCATTCCCAGGGTACCTTCGGCAAAGTGCAACCATTCCAGATATTCGGACCGGCCATCGTCGGGCGGAAGCAGTTTGCCGCCGCCGTGGCGGTCGACGATATATTCGATGATCGCCGAACTCTCGACCATCACCCGGCCGTCAACCTCAACCGCCGGAGCCTTGCCCAGCGGGTGCACATCATAGAGCGAAGGGGGCGAGCGAAAATCGGCGCCTCGGGTGTGTTGGACCAGATCATAAGGCAGTCCCAGTTCTTCCATCAGCCAAATGATCCGGGTTGAACGCGAAATCTGCAAGTGGTGCACGCGGATCGTCATCTGGCTATTCTCCCTAAGTATCATAATGCGCCGTCGTCCTGGCCTTGAGGTCCTCAGCGGTCACACCGGGGGCCAGCTCGATCAGCTTGAACGATGCAGTGTGGTCTGGCCGGTGAAAGACTGCAAGGTCGGTGATCACCATGTCGACCACATTGCGGCCGGTCAGCGGCAGGGTGCAGGCGGGGATGAACTTGGGGCTGCCATCCTTGGCGCAGTGTTCCATCAGTACGATGATCTTTTTGACGCCGGCAACCAGATCCATCGCCCCGCCCATGCCCTTGATCATCTTGCCGGGAATCATCCAGTTGGCGATATCACCGTTCTCAGCCACTTCCATCGCGCCCAGCACGGTCAGATCGATCTTGCCGCCGCGGATCATCGCAAAGCTGGCGGCGCTGTCGAAATAGGCCGAATGCGGCAGCTCGCTGATCGTCT
>VFKS01000239.1 GCA_009885425.1 Novosphingobium sp. | reverse complement strand
TTTTTGGCCGCCATGATCCCGGCGATCCGCGCTGCAGCCAGCACATCGCCCTTGGGCACTGTTCCATCGCGGATCGCGGCGAGTGCCTCTGCCGACATCGCGATCCGGCCTTCGGCCACCGCGACGCGGCGCGATTCAGCCTTGCCGCCAACATCGACCATCCGGGCCTTTCCCTGAGCATCGAGGTGGGTGAGTTCAGCCATCAAGCAAGGCCTTGGTCGCCGCCGTGACGTCCACTTGCCGCATCAGGCTCTCGCCGACGAGGAAAGTGCGGATGCCACTGGCTTCAAGCCGGACTAGGTCAGCGTGGTGGTTGATCCCGCTTTCACTGACCAACAGCGTGCCTTCTGGCGCCAATGCGGCAAGCCGTTCGGTGGTGGAAAGGTCAGTGACGAAGCGTTTGAGATCGCGGTTGTTGACGCCGATAAGCCTTGATTTCAAGCGGCTTGCCTGCTCCATCTCAGCTTCATTGTGAACTTCAACCAGCACATCCATCCCGCGTTCCAGCGCAGCGGCTTCGATTTCGGCCATCATGCGGTCATCGAGAGCGGCAACGATGATCAGGATCGCATCGGCGCCGATTGCGCGGGCTTCGGCGACTTGCCAGGGATCGACCATGAAGTCTTTGCGCAGCACCGGCAGGTCGCAAGCCGCGCGGGCGGCGATCAGATAGTCTTCATGCCCCTGAAAATAGGGCGCATCGGTCAGCACCGAAAGGCAGGCCGCGCCGCCTGCCTGATAGGCCTGGGCGTGGGCCGCTGGATCAAAATCAGCGCGGATCAGGCCCTTGGACGGGCTGGCCTTCTTGATCTCGGCGATCAGGGCATAGCCGCCCGCCGTCTTGGCTCGCAGTGCCGCTTCAAACCCGCGCGGGGCGGATTGCTCGGCGCCGCGGGCATCCAGTTCGCCAAGCGTGGCCAACGCCTTGCGCGCGGCCACTTCAAGGCGCTTTGTGTCGCAGATTTCGGTGAGTTTGTCGGTCATTTCACAGTCTCAACCCAGCAATCGAGGAGCGCATTTGCCAGCCCTTTGTCGAGCGCTTCAGCCGCTTCCTCGACGCCCTCCAGCAAGTCGGTAACTTGCCCCGCCACGATCAACGCGGCGGCCGCGTTGAGCAGCACGGCATCGCGGTAGGCGCCCGCTTCGCCCAGCAACAAACGCTTGAGTGCCTCGGCGTTGAATGCTGCGTCGCCGCCGCGCAGGTCGGCCAGCGGGTGCGGGATCAGGCCGGCATCGCCTGGCGTGATTTCGATCGGCAGCGGCGGCAGGCCGATTGCGGCGAGATAGCTGGTCCCCTCGATCGACAGCTCGTCGAGCCCTTCGGCGCCGGAGACGATCAGCGCGGCTTCGGTGCCGAGCAGCTGCATCGCATCGCGGTACAGCGCGATCAGGCTGGGGTGCGATACCCCCACCAGCTGGCGGGTGACGCCAGCAGGATTGGCCAGCGGACCGAGCAGGTTGAAAAT
>VFKS01000154.1 GCA_009885425.1 Novosphingobium sp. | reverse complement strand
CTTCGAGCACCATCTTGTAGGCACCCTTGGCGCCTTCGACGAAGGTCAGCATATCGAAATGGCGGTCAGCCGCAGCAATCTCACGAATTCCGCGTTCGATTGCCGGAGTCACGCCGGGAACCATGATCCGCGGCGCAGCGCCGGCGCTGCCCGCTTCGGCCGGGGCCCCGCGCGGCGCATCGAGCCGGGGTTCCTTGGGTTCGAACCGGGGCGGCAGCGGTTGCTCCTCATGCTCAGCACGGCGGCCGAGCACGGAATAGAGCCGCAGGCCCAAAAAGGCCGCGACCATGGCGATAATGACGATCTCTACAGTCTTGTCCAAGGGTCCAGTCCCAGCCGCATCGGCGGCGCTTCGTGTGCATCCTAGCTGAAAATAGGTAGTCATGACAAATGAACAACGCGTGGATGGCGCAATTCGTGCAATTTTTGCGGGCAATCGGTGCAGACCCGCCACATCCGCCGTTCATGGTCCTATAATCGTTGCCGCCGCGCCGCCGCAGTGCTAGGCGCGCCGCCAATTCTTCATCTTAATTGACGGAAAGCCAAAACGCCCATGTCCGACGAAGGCAACATCATTACCGACCTCGATCTTGGCGCCCCGGTGCCCAACGGCGCCGATACCCTGCCGACAGCCGGGATCATCTCGCAGTATATCAAGGATCTTTCGGTCGAAAATCCCAACGCTCCGGAATCGTTCAACTGGACCGATGCCCCGCAGATCGACGTTCAGTTCAACATCGCCGCGCGCGACATCAGTGACGAAATCAGCGAGATCGAACTGAAGATCTCGATCAATTCCAAGCACCAGACCGGCACCGCGTTCATCGTCGAACTGTCCTACGGTGGGCTGATCGGGATGCGCAATATGGAAGAGCAGCACAAGCACGCCTTCACCTATGCCGAAGCCCCGCGGCTGCTGTTCCCGTTCGCTCGCCGGGTGATTTCAGACGCGGTCCGCGATGCTGGTTTCCCGCCGCTGCTGCTTGAACCGGTCGATTTCAACGGAATCTATGTCCAGCAACTGGCCGCCAGCCAAGGCGCTGCTGGCGAAGGCGCCGAGGCTCCGGCCAGCGAAGCCTGATCCGGCTGCCGGCCAGGCTGGATAGCGCCAAATGAACCTGTTGAAGTCCACCGGGATTATTGGCGGGATGACGCTGATTAGCCGGATCTTCGGGTTCGCCCGCGATATGATGCTGTCGCGCCTGTTGGGCGGTAGCGCGATGGGCGATGCTTGGCAGATCGCCTTTCAGCTGCCCAACATCTTTCGGCGGCTGTTTGCCGAAGGGGCCTTTTCGGCCGCATTCGTTCCGTTGTTCAACCGCCAGATGACCGCCGACGGGTCCCGCGACCATGACGGTGCGCAGCGTTTCGCCAATGAGACACTGTCGGTCTTCATTCCGGTGCTGCTGGTTTTTTCGGCGCTGATGATGGGACTGATGCCGTGGGCGATCTGGCTGATCGACGATTTCGGCGCGGGCGGCCGGACCACCCCCACTTCCATCGCCTTGGCCCGGATTGCTTTTCCCTATCTCGGCCTGATCAGCGTGATGACGCTGTTCGGCGCTATCCTCAATTCGCTCAGCCGGTTTGCTGCGGTGGCCTTTGCTCCGGTCCTGCTCAACCTGTGCATGATCGGCGCGATGCTGCTGGGGATCTGGCAAGGCTACTCGGACGATCCCGAAGCGATCGCACTGCACCTGGCCTGGTCGGTAACGCTGGCCGGAGTGCTGCAAATGCTGTGGCTCTATTGGCACGCCCGCCGCGCCGGGTTCCGCTTTACGCTTCACCGCCCACGCGCAACCCCGCAATTGCGCGAATTGGGCGTGCTGATCCTGCCCGCCGTATTTGGCGCCGGTATCTATCAGATCAGCCGGTTCCTCGACCTGTTCTTTCTCGGACGGCTTGAAGAAGGCTCGTTCGTGTTTTTGGCCTTGGCCGACCGGCTCAATCAGCTGCCGTTGGGGATTATCGGGATTGCGCTGGGCACGGCGATCCTGCCAGCACTGTCGCGGTTCATCGCG
>VFKS01000384.1 GCA_009885425.1 Novosphingobium sp. | reverse complement strand
GGCACCGAAAAGATCACTTTCGTCCGCGTTCCGTCGCTGGATGAAGTGCCCTATCCGGTGAAGATGGAACCAAACCTGGTCGTCGAATTCTATTCGCGCTGATCAGGCCTCCAGGTTCTTGGGGCCTCGGAACAAAAAAGGGCGGTCCTGCGGGGCCGCCCTTTTTGGTTCAGCGCTGGAGATAGTCAGAGCGGAACTTCGACGCCCACACCCCAAATCGTCCCTGCGCAATCGCATCGCGCATTCCCGCCATCAGCGACTGATAGAATGTCAGGTTGTGCTCGGTCAGCAGCATTGCGCCGAGGATTTCGCTGCTTCTGGTCAGGTGGTGGAGGTAGGCGCGGCTGTATTTGGTGCAGCAATCACCAGGGCAGCGCGCGTCGAGCGGGGCGGGATCATCGGCGTGGCGGGCGTTGCGCAGATTGACTGGGCCGTTCCAGGTAAAGCCCTGCCCGTTGCGGCCTGAACGGCTTGGCAGGACGCAATCGAACATATCCACGCCGCGCTCAACCGCGCCGACCAGATCGTCGGGTTTGCCCACCCCCATCAGATAGCGCGGGCGATCGGCCGGGAGCATATCGGGGGCGAAATCGAGCGTGGCGAACATCGCCTCCTGCCCCTCGCCCACCGCCAGCCCGCCAATGGCGTAACCATCGAAGCCGATTTCCTGCAACGCCTCGGCACTGGTCCGGCGCAGCGCCTCATCCAAAGCGCCCTGCTGGATTCCAAACAGCGCGGATCGCTCGGCATGCTCCTCGCCGCTGTCAAATCCGGCGCGGCTGCGCTGCGCCCAGCGCATGCTCATCAGCATCGATTTTTCGATCACATCACGCCGGGCATCGGCGCGCGGGCATTCGTCGAACGCCATGACGATGTCGCTGCCGAGCAGGCGCTGGATTTCCATCGAGCGTTCGGGGGTAAGCAAATGCTTGCTGCCGTCGAGGTGGCTTTTGAAGGTGACGCCGTCTTCGGTGATCTTGCGCAGATCGGACAGGCTCATCACCTGATAGCCGCCGCTGTCGGTCAGGATCGGGCGGTCCCAGTTCATGAACTTGTGTAACCCGCCCAGCTTGGC
Source organism: Novosphingobium sp. (assembly GCA_009885425.1). Taxonomy (GTDB): domain Bacteria; phylum Pseudomonadota; class Alphaproteobacteria; order Sphingomonadales; family Sphingomonadaceae; genus Novosphingobium. Next base: position 3,861 of record VFKS01000384.1, on the reverse strand, counting down.
CACACGCTCTGCACCGGGCCGGAGCATCAGGTGATAGGTATTACCGAGCAAGATATCGGCGCCGGTCGCGCGGACGCTTTCCGGCTTCATCGCCTTGACCGTGGCTGCCGTGCCGACCGGCATAAAGGCTGGCGTGCGGATTTCGCCCCGGCGCATCGCGATTGTACCGGTGCGGGCCTTGCCATCGGTGGCGGCGATGCTGAACTGAAAGCGCGGTTTCATCCGCGCGGCGCTAGACCAAACGGTTTCGTTCGACCAGCCCCACCAGCGCTTCGCGCAAGGTTTGCCAAACCGCTCGGTCGGCCGTGCTCGCTACGGCAGCCGGCTCAACCACATCGAGGAACGCCTCGATAAACCCGCGGTACCAATCTGGCGGAACCGCGAGCGCGACGCGGTGGTGCGGGACCGAGCTGTCAAAGGCGATCCGCGCATCGATCGGCTTTTCAAACCAGGTCATCACATAATACAGCGTATTGCCGACCATTTCGGCTTCGAGGCTGGCCGGGTTGTCCGGCATGTGGTGGGCAAAGCTGGCGCGAGCATCGGGAAAGCGGTCATAGAATTCCGCCATTACCGGGGCGGTGATATCGCCCAAGGCTTCGGCAGCTCGGCCCAGCCCGGCCTCAATCACGGCCAATCGCTCGGTGTCCATGGCCCCTCCCTTCTCCATCATCAGTGGCATGGGCAGGAGGGGCCAGACATTGCGCTAAGTCAATCCGCAGGCATCCAGTTGCCGTGAAAGCCCGGCGGGATCCGGTGCGGGATGTGGATTTTCGCGACCGCCGGCAGGCTCATGTCGCTGGCATCGAGGATCACCAGATCGGTGGTCTCCTGCACCGCATCGATGACATAACCCATCACCCAGCCGTCACCTTCGGGAGCATCGGCGCTGCGCGGCACGAAGACGAATTCGCCGGGTACTTTGTCTGGCCCGAAATCATGGGCCTGTCGCTCGCCGGTTTGAAAGTCGTGGCGGTAGAGCGGTTGCGGGCCCAGAAACGCCGCGTCGCCATCGTCGGGCAGCCCCATCGACCAAGCATAGCGATAGGGCTGGCCAAAGAAGCGTTCGTCAGGGCGGGGGAATTCCTGCGGGCTGGCGTCGATAGTGTCGCGCTGAACCTTGCGGGTCTGGGGATCGACGGTCCAGCGCTCCAGCCCCAGCGGCTTGCCATTGGGACCTTCGGGTCCGCCCGAAAACATCGTTTCATAAACCGCACAGTCGATGATGACCCGCCCCGCTTCGTCCTCATAGGAATTGGCGACGTGGAAAACATAACAGGGATCGACATCACACCAGACGATCTGATCAGCGGTGCCGCTGCGTGGCAGCAGGCCGACCCGGGCCTTATGATCAACGTTCCAACGATAGGGGAAACCCTGCCCGGCGATCAGCGACTTCATCGAGAATGTCACCGGCAGATCGAATATCACCACATAGTTTTTGGTGAGCGTGCATTCATGGATCGAAGGCCCGTGTTCAACCGGAATTTCCAGCTCGCGCACCACTTTGCCTTCGGGTGACAGTACCACGTGCCAGACCCGGTCCGGTGTCATCGCATCGTAGGTGATTGCGTGGAATTCACCAGTCAACGGATCTTCGTGGGGGTGCGCGGTAAACGGCGCGGTCAGGGTGCCGCCAAAATCTGAGTAAGCAACGGTCTCAAGATTGTCGTCGAGTTGGGCCGGGGAAGATCCAGCCTCGACAATCGCGGTAATCTTTCCTGCGATCTTGACCACGTTGGTGTTCACCCCATCGCGCGCCGTGCGCCGCGGCCCTGGCGCGGCCTTGGGGCCACCGGCGGCTTCTAGGACCTGGCTGCGAATGTAGCGGTTGCGGTACCATTCCGCCTTGCCTTCATTCAGGCAGATGCCGTGGACCATGCCATCGCCGATGAACCAGTGATGCCCGCGCGGATCAGGTTTGAACGGGTTCGGCCCGATCCGGACATAGCGGCCGGACAGCTCGGCCGGGATCAGGCCCGTCACTTTGAGGTCGGTGATGGTCCGCTCATCGTGGATCGGGGTGTGGATACCCGTCAGGAAGGGATGGTCCTGCCCCGAATCCTGCCGGTTGCGGTTGAAAGTGGCAACGGCGGTGATCCCTTTGGTGACCACGCCCCGGATTGCGGTTTCGACGGTGCTTGCCATGGTGCGAATCTCCGGTTAATGTTTCTGCTGTAAACATACGGGCCATGATAACAGTGTCAACATCAAAAATAGCCGCCCGCGCCTACCACCATGGCGATCTACGCAGCGCGCTGGTGGAGGCAGGGCTGGAGGCCTTGAAAACAACTGCAATCGCCGACATGTCGTTGCGCCAATTGGCCCGCGATGTCGGGGTCTCGGCCACTGCTGTCTATCGGCATTTCCCCGACAAGCAGGCATTGATGCGGGCACTGGCTGCCGAAGGGGTGGAGCAGCTCGGCCGATTTCAAAAGGCGGAGGCAGATGGAGCTGAGAATCAGGCCGAAGCCTTTGCCGCTACCGGCCGCGCCTATGTCCGCTTTGCTCTGGCGCACCCGGCCTTGTTTCGACTGGCGTTCAGCCAAAATGAGCCGGTCGGAGAGACAGTGTTTGGCGAGAATCTTGCTGCCCAAATGCTGCAGGACAAGGCCTCGCGCGCCACTGGCGGTAATCCCACAGAGACCCGGCGGCTGATGATTCAGGCCTGGTCGGTGGTGCATGGCCTGGCCATGCTGATGCTGGACAAGCAGCTTCCCACCGACGATGCCCTGATCAACAGCGTAATCGATCCGGCGACGCTGTTTCCGCGCTAGGCCGCCGCGCCGAACTTCGCAGCTATCCGCTTGATCGCTTCGACCGCCAGTCCGAAGAACAGCCCGCCAACAACCGTCGCTAAGGCCAGTTCGACGAAATCGACCTTGAGCTGAATCAGCGGCGCTGCAGCCACCGTCAGGAACAGCATTGCCGCGGCGTTGAACAGCATCGGCAGCAGGTTGATCACCTGGAGATAAATCCCCGCGACCATGACCAACAGGCCTATAATCGTTCCGGTCGAGCCCATCTGCTGGGTCAGGTAAACCACCTGCCAGGCCAGCGCGATCCCGACTAGCGCCCCGGCGATCGTGGCCGGCATCCGCTTGATCTCAAGCGCTTCAAGATTGGCCCAATGCCACAGCAGCAGAAACCCGCCGAACAGCGTCAGGTCTGAAAACAGCATGGTGCCGATCACTGTCCATGCGAACACCAGCACCACCACAATTGCGGTAATTCCCAGCCCGGCCAGTGGTCCGGGCACCGCCGCTGCGGGCGCCGAAGTCGAATCAGTCATTGTGAAATCCCCTCTGCCCCGACGTTGTTTGATTGCAGGGTGGGCCAAACAGACCGCAATTGTGCGGTCGGCGCAAGCAGTGAGTGATCAGGTGCCGGGCAGCAGCAGCGAACTATCTCCGTAGGAGTAGAACCGGTAGCCCCCGGCAATCGCGTGGGCATAGGCCTCCTGCATCCGTTCGCGGCCGATCAGGGCGCTGACCAACATGAACAGGGTCGATTTTGGCAGGTGAAAATTGGTCATCAGGCCGTCCACAGCCTTGAAGCGATAGCCGGGCGTGATGAAGATCGCAGTGTCGTCGCTGAACGGCTGGATCATGCCATCATCGGCGGCGGCGCTTTCCAGCAGGCGCAGGCTGGTGGTTCCAACCGCGATCACCCGGCCCCCGGCCCTACGCGCTGCATTGAGCCGCGCGGCGGCATCGGCGCTGATCGTGCCCCATTCTGCATGCATCTGGTGATCGGCGGTATCGTCAACCTTGACCGGCAGGAACGTACCCGCGCCGACATGCAGCGTCAGCGTTTCGGAGCCAATCCCGGCCTCGGCCAGCGCTGCCATCAGCTCTGGCG
>VFKS01000025.1 GCA_009885425.1 Novosphingobium sp. | reverse complement strand
TGCACTGGCTGGAACCGCTGGCCGAAGTTGACGGTACTGGATTTGGGCCGGCCGGCCCAGCCGATGTCGCAGCGATCCTGGCAGGGAACAGCGACAAATCCATCGGAACGATCGCCGAACACCCCTTTATTGCACGCCAGCAACGCCTGACATTTGCGCGCGCCGGCAAGACCCGCCCACTCAGCCTTGATGACTATGCCGCGAGCGGGGGTTGGGCCGGATTGACCCGGGCCCGCCAGCTCGAACCCGGCGAATTGATCGGCGAAGTCATTCGTTCGGGCCTGCGCGGGCGGGGCGGGGCTGGCTTTCCGGCAGGGATCAAATGGCAAACCGTGGCCAATGCCCCGGGCGCGCAGAAATATGTCGTTTGCAACGCCGACGAGGGCGACAGCGGAACCTTTGCCGACCGGATGCTGATGGAAGGCGACCCGTTCCAGTTGCTCGAAGGCATGGCGATCGCCGCGCACGCCGCTGGAGCAAGCCGCGGTTATATCTATGTGCGCAGCGAATACCCGCATGCGATTGCCAAACTCAACGCTGCGATCGCATTAGCCGCGCAGCATCTCGCCCCTTTTGAAATCGAGGTCCGGGTTGGCGCCGGGGCCTATGTCTGCGGCGAAGAAACCGCGATGCTCAACTCGATCGAGGGCAAGCGCGGCGAAGTGCGTGCCAAGCCGCCACTGCCCGCGCTGGCAGGCCTGTTCGGCCAGCCGACAGTGGTCAACAACGTGCTGACTTTCGCCGCGATCCCGCACATCCTGCTCGAAGGCGGTGCCTCACTGTATGACAGCCATGGGATCGCGCGCTCGAAAGGCACCATGCCGATCCAGCTGGCGGGGAATATCAAGCACGGCGGCTTGTATGAAACCGGCTTCGGCATCACTCTGAGCGAGCTGATCCATGACATCGGCGGCGGGACCGCGTCGGGCCGTGCGGTCAAAGCGGTGCAGGTTGGCGGACCCTTGGGAGCCTATCTGGGGCCCGATCAGTTCAACATTCCATTTGACTACGAAGCCTATGCCGCGGCTGATGCGCTGATCGGCCATGGCGGGATCGTGGTGTTCGATGACAGCGCCAACATGGCCCAGCTGGCCCGCTTCGCCATGCAGTTCTGCGCGGTAGAAAGCTGCGGAAAATGCACCCCTTGCCGGATCGGGTCGACCCGCGGGGCCGAGCTGATCGACCGGATCTGCGGATCTGGCAGCGCCGGCCCGGACGCGGTGACAGCCTTGCCGCAGATGCACAACACGCCGGGGCAGCCGCGCAGCCGCGAGGATGACCTGCAATTGCTCGAAGACTTGTGCGAAACGATGAAGTTCGGCTCGCTGTGCGCGCTGGGCGGCTTCACCCCTTACCCGGTGCTGAGCGCGCTGAAGCATTGGCCGGAGGATTTCGAGTGATCTGCGCCATGACCTCTGCTCGCAGAGACGGCGGCGCCTTTGGTGTGGCCGCTGCGGCACAGGCCGTGCGGTTTGCCAAAGAACCTGCTACTATCACCAAGTCAGCCGCGTTGCCGGCACAGGAGCACTGCGATGGGATATGAGCGCCAAAGCGACTTCGGTACTCCCGCAGTCGAGGCCGATGCCAGCGTTTCCCTGACGATCGACGGGCGTCAGGTCACCGTTCCTGCTGGCACCAGTGTGATGCGGGCGGCGGCCGAATGCGGCGGTTCGATCCCCAAACTGTGCGCCAGTGATAACCTAGCCGCGTTCGGTTCGTGCCGGTTGTGCCTGATCGAGGTGGAGGGGATGCGCGGCACCCCGGCCAGTTGCACCACCCCTGCCACTGAGGGCATGGTGGTCCACACCCAGACCTCGCGCCTGCAAAAGCTGCGCAAGGGGGTGATGGAACTCTACATCTCGGACCATCCGCTCGATTGCCTGACCTGCAGCGCCAACAACGATTGCGAGTTGCAGGATCAGGC
>VFKS01000016.1 GCA_009885425.1 Novosphingobium sp. | reverse complement strand
TACCGCTTCGCTCATCGTTTTGCTCCTGCCTTTGGTCGAAAGCGCCTATGCCCGCTGGCCCGGCGCAGGCCAAGCGCGTAAAAACGTATTCAGCAGGCCACGCCTAAGCACTTGACGTAGCGGCGGCGGGTCAACATGGACAACTGCATGACCGACAGCACCACTATGCCGCCCGTGACGCCCGCCAATTCAGAGAAGAAAGAGGATTCGTTTCCGGTCTTCCTGCTCAAGCTGGCAGTGATCGTGATCGTGTTCCGCAGCTTCATCTTCGCGCCATTCTATATCCCCAGCGAATCGATGCTGCCGCGGCTGCTGAACGGGGACTATTTGCTGCTGGCCAAGTGGCCTTATGGCTATTCCAGCCGATCGCTGCCGTTGGGAGTTGGTCTGCTCCCGGAAAAGCGCGTGCTCGCGTCAAATCCCGATCGCGGTGATGTGGTGGTGTTCAAAGCGCCGCCGCTGGGCCAGGATGATTGGATCAAGCGGGTCATCGGCCTGCCCGGTGATACGATCCAGATGAAGGCCGGTCAGGTCTGGCTGAACGGCAAACCGATCCCCAAGGAGCCGATTGAACCTTTTGACGTGGCAGTCAGCCCCAACACGCACTGCCTATCGACCCAGTTCGAAGCCAAGAACGATGAGGGTGTCGACGTCTGCCGCTATCCCCGGTTCAAGGAAACTCTGCCTGAGGGCAAGAGCTATGAGGTGCTCGATCTGTTCAACAAGCCGTCGGATGATACCGCCGCCTATGTGGTGCCCGAAGGCCACCTGTTCCTGATGGGCGACAACCGCGACAATTCCGAGGACAGCCGTTTTCCAGCCGAAGTCGGCGGCGGGATCGGGTTTGTGCCGATCGACAACGTGATCGGCCGCGCCACGGTGATGATGTGGTCGACCGATGGCGGGGCCGAATGGATCAAGCCGTGGACCTGGTTCACCGCCGCCCGCTGGAGCCGCATTGGCGGCACCTTCTAAGCGCGTGCTCGGCGCCGAAACCCATGCGTTCCTCACTGCCCTCGCCGGCCGGCCTCCGGTTGACGAGGCGCTGTGGCTTGAAGCGCTGACCCACGGCAGCACCGGGGCGGCGCGCGATTATCAGCGGCTGGAGTTTCTGGGCGACCGCGCGCTGGGCATGGTGATCGCCGACTGGCTGTTCAAGCTCGACACTGGCGATGAAGGCAAACTCTCGCAGCGGCTCAACGCGCTGGTCAGCCGGACCACTTGCGCCAAAGTCGCCCGCCAGATCGGCCTGGGCGAACATATGCGGCTGGGCAAACAGGCCCGCGACGATGGCGGGCTCGATAGCGACAACATCCTGGGCGACGTGATGGAAGCCTTGATTGGCGCCTGTTTCGTCACCCACGGGTTTGATACCTGCGCCGACATGGTCCGCCGGCTGTGGGCTGATGTGGTTTCGGGTCAGGCCGGCAAATCCAAGCACCCCAAATCGGCGTTGCAGGAATGGGCCGCGGGCAACCGCCGCAAGGTTCCTGAATATCGCCTGGTCGAACGCAGCGGACCCGACCACGCCGCGCGCTTTACCGTTGCGGTCGGCGTCAATGGCGTGGGCGAGGCTGAAGCGACCGGCAATTCGATGCGCGATGCCGAGACATTGGCGGCAGAGGC
>VFKS01000505.1 GCA_009885425.1 Novosphingobium sp. | reverse complement strand
GCCTGCGGACCATGCTCAGTCTGGGATGTGAGGTGCGTCAGGGGACCCGGGCCTGGCAGCGCGTAATTCTCGAAGACTTGTCCCCGACCGGTTTTCGGATCTCTGGACTCGCCCATCCCGTTCCGGCCAAACTGCTCTCGATCCGGATACCCGGCATACAACTGCTCAGCGCAAGGATTCGTTGAAATACCGGCGCTGTTGTCGGCTGCGAATTTACTGCACCGCTGCACGTGGCGGTGTTTGATCACCTCGTCAGGCAGATCAAGCCGCTCGGCTAGATGTGGATCGCCCGCCCGTAAGCGGCCAGAACGCTTTCGTGCATCATTTCTGACAGGGTCGGGTGCGGGAAGACTGTGGCCATCAGCTCAGCCTCGGTGGTCTCTAGCGTTTTGCCGACGACATAGCCCTGAATCAGCTCGGTCACTTCGGCGCCAATCATATGCGCGCCGAGCAATTCGCCGGTTTTGGCATCGAACACCGTCTTGATGAAGCCCTCAGCTTCGCCCAGCGCGATCGCCTTGCCATTACCGATGAACGGGAAGGTCCCGGCTTTGACAGTGTAACCGGCTTCCTTGGCCTTGGCCTCGGTCAGCCCGACGCTGGCGATCTGCGGGTGGCAATAGGTGCAGCCGGGGATATTGGCCTTGTCCATGGCGTGGGGGTGAACATCCTTGTTGCCCAGCGCCTGGGCGATGGCTTCGGCGGCAATTACGCCTTCGTGGCTGGCCTTGTGGGCGAGCCACGGCCCCGGCGTGACATCGCCGATTGCCCAAATACCTGCGACATTGGTGCGGCCCAAGCCATCGATCGCGATGATCCCACGTTCGGCTTTTATTCCAAGCGTTTCGAGGCCAATGCTCTCAGTATTTGGAGCAATCCCGACTGCGACAATAACGTGGCTGAATTCCGATGTGACGACCTTGCCGTCCTTGCCCTTAATCGCGGCCTTGATGCCGGTGGCGGATAGGTCGATCTTTTCGACACCGGCCCCGGTCAGGATCGTCATACCTTGCTTCTTCAGCGCCTTTTCGAGGAAGGCTGAAACATCGGCGTCCTCAACCGGCACGATCCGATCCATCATTTCGACCACGGTCACTTCGCTGCCCATATCGTTGTAGAAGCTGGCGAACTCGATCCCGATGGCGCCGGAACCGATCACCAGCAACTTGCTCGGCAGCTCCTTAGGCGTCATCGCGTGGCGATAGGTCCAGACGCGGTTGCCGTCAGCCTTGGCGAACGGCAGATCGCGGGCCCGCGCCCCGGTGGCGATGATGATGTGCTTGGCGGTGAGCGTCTCGCCGTTGACTTCGAGCTTGCCCAGGCCTGCTGCTGTAGGGGCTGCGGCCAGCCGCCCCTCGCCCATGAACACCGTGATCTTGTTCTTCTTCATCAGGTGGGTGACACCCTGATTGAGCTGCTTGGCCACGCCGCGGCTGCGCGCGACAACCGCGTTCAAATCGGCGCTGATCCCTTCGGCGACGAGGCCATAGTCCTTGGCGTGCTTCATCTGGTGAAACACCTCAGCCGAACGCAGCAGCGCCTTGGTCGGAATGCACCCCCAGTTGAGGCAAATCCCGCCAAGGTTCTCCCGCTCGACAATCGCGGTCTTCAGCCCCAGCTGCGCCGCGCGAATGGCGGCGACATAGCCGCCGGGGCCAGAACCGAGGACGATGAGGTCGTAGTCAGACATGGGGTTCCTCACGCCCTAGCGCGGGCAGGCTTGATGACAATGAACCAGCCAGCGATAGCAAATGCATTCGCGGCAATGAATATCGGGATTCCATAGAAAATGGTGACGAAAAGGCCGCCAATGCCAGTCAGGGCAAAAACAATTATCGATGCGATTGCGTTGGCGAGAAACCAAAGCTTGCGCATGGATATCTGCTCATCCTTCCGAAGGTAGTAAAAAGCTAGGAGCGAAGTGGGCAAGCCGATCAGAAAATTTCCAACTAAGGCGATCAACACCACTCCGCTAGTGAACGATATGTTTGGTCCATGGTCCATGTCCCACGTTAGCAAGGCTATCATCGGAACCGCCGAACAAAATGTCGCGATAAGAGCGACAAGGACGCAACGGGCGGCGAATACCATCAAGCCACCAGTCCCAGCGGGCTCTCGATCAAATCCTTGAACGCCTGCATCAGCTGCGCCCCATCTGCGCCATCGATCGCGCGGTGGTCGAAGCTGCCGGTGGCGCTCATCACAGAGGCGACTGAGAGCGCGCCGTCGACCACATAGGGCCGCGCTTCGCCTGCGCCGACGGCCATGATCATCGCTTGCGGCGGGTTGATTACCGCATCGAACTGCTTGATCCCGAACATCCCGAGGTTGGAGAGGCTGGCGGTGCCGCCCTGGTATTCGTGCGGCTGGAGTTTCCCGGCCTTGGCCTTGTCGGCCAGCGCTTTCATCTCGGTGCTGATCTGCGCAACGCCCTTGGTCGCGGCATCGACGATAATCGGCGTGATCAGGCCCGATGGCGCGGCGACCGCAACCGAAATATCGGCGCGCGCATACTTGCGCAGCTCGTCCCCGGCAAAGCTAACATTGCACTTGGGTACGCGGATCAAGGCCTTTGCCAGTGCCTTGATCAGCAGATCGTTGACCGACAGCTTCACGCCATCTGCCTCAAGCGCTTGGTTCAATTCCCCGCGCAGCTTGAGGAGCGCATCGAGCCGAACATCGACGGTCAGATAGATATGCGGAATGGTCTGCTTGGCCTCAGTCAGGCGGCGGGCGATAACCTTGCGGATGTTGTTCAGCTTTTCGGCTTCATAGGGAATTCCGAAATCGGGCGTGACGGCGGGCGCTGCGGAAGGCGCTGCAGCAGCAACAGGCGCCGCGCCGGGCTGCGCACCATCGACATCGGCCTTGACGATCCGGCCGTTCGGACCGCTGCCCTTGACGGCTTTCAGATCGATGCCCTTTTGCTCGGCAATCCGCTTGGCCAGCGGCGAAGCGATGATCCGGCCATCCTTTCCAACCTCCGCTCGTGCTGAGCTTGTCGAAGCACTTTGCGCGACGGTCGGTGTGCGGGCTTCGACAGGCTCAGCCTGAGCGGGTTTAGGAGTTGGGGCAGGCTTCGCAGTCTCTGCCACCGGCACCGCTGACGCATCTTCATCCTCGCCCGCCAGTGTCGCGATGACCGTGCCAACTTTGACCCCTTCGGACCCTTCGGGCACTGCAATGGCGATAATTACGCCCTCATCCACCGCCTCGAATTCCATCGTCGCCTTGTCGGTTTCGATTTCGGCCATGATGTCGCCGGATTTGACGGTATCGCCGGCCTTGACCAGCCATTTGGCGAGGGTTCCCTCTTCCATAGTCGGCGAAAGTGCGGGCATCTTGATTTCGATGGGCATAGTCTTGCCTTGGTCCTCGCTGGGGAGCTCGTGTTGGTCTGTCTCTGGCCAGAAATCGCCCAAACGGCAAGATGCTTGCGCAGAATACGATTGTATCGGATATCGCCCAATTGGGGGCCTGACAATGCGCGTTTATCTGGTGATCATGGACGAAACCGATGAAGCGGCGACCGCCTTGCGGTTTGCCGCGCGCCGCGCCGCCCGCACCGGCGGGCAGGTTCACCTCCTCGCACTGGTCCCGCGCCAGCAATTTGTGGCGTTCAGCGGCATTCAAGCGACGATTGAGGCAGAAGCCCGTGCCCGCGCGGAAGAGCTGGTAACGTCTGCAGCCGGCAACCTGCACAGCGAAAGCGGCCAAAGCCCCGCTATTGCGGTCCGGCAGGGTGACGGGGTCAGCGTGATCCGCGAATACCTGGTCGAGCATCCCGAAATTTCCGCGCTGGTGCTGGGCGCCGCGGCGAGCGGCGGGCCGGGTCCGCTGATCACGCACTTTACCGGAGTTTCGGGGCAGCTGGCCTGCCCGATCTACATCATCCCCGGCGGAATGAGCGACGCCGATTTTGACCGGTTGAGTTAGCTCCGTCGTCCTTGGTGGCGGATGTTCCCCG
>VFKS01000102.1 GCA_009885425.1 Novosphingobium sp. | reverse complement strand
GCGAAACGTTGACCCGCCGCACTCCCGCCGCAAACAGATCATCGGCAAAGGCGGCCAATTGCGTGCCGTTGGTGGTCAGGGTCAGCTCTTCCAGCCCATCCCCCAGCTTACGGCCGAGCGCGCGGACCAGTTCGATCATGTCGCGCCGGACCAGCGGTTCCCCCCCGGTCAGGCGGATCTTGGTCACACCGCGGGCGATGAACCCCAGCGCCAACTGATGCAGTTCCTCCAGGCTCAGCACTTCACTGCGCGGCAGGAACGTCTGCCGTTCGGGCATGCAGTAGCTGCAGCGCAAATCACAGCGATCGGTCAGCGACAGACGTAGATAGCTGATCCGGCGCTGGAACTGGTCGATCAAAGGCGCTGCGGTGGTCATTCGGGTAGCTATACCACCCCAGTGCCATCCAGCGCCAGTAGCTGGCCGGTCACCCCTGCAGCGCCGGTCAGATAGTCCAGCGCGGCGGCAATCGCGGCTTGATCGCTGCTGACCAGTGCATTGACCCGGCGCGGCGCATTTTCGCGGGCCAGTTCCTGCACGGCGGCCAACCGCCAACCACGATGGCTATGATCGGCAGGCGCCAGGACCAAGGCCAGGCTTTCATCGTCGGACAGCTTCAGCAGATCACGGATCTGCGCCAACCAATCGCTATGAAACGCCGCTGCGGCAGCAAGCGGCGCATCAGGCAGCCCGGTGATCTGGAGCGTGGCCATCAGCGCCGTTCCCGCCGCAGCGTGATGCCGATTTCCTCGCCACGCTCGGCAATCGCCAGTTTGACGATCTTGACGCTGACCGCGAGCACGCGCGCATCCTGCACAAACAGGGTCTCACAGACGTGATCGGCAACCGCTTCGATCAGCTTGAAATGGACCCCTTCGGGAAGCGCATCAGACGCCGCAAATTTGAGGTCCATGTAGTTTTTGCTCGCCGCCAGCGGCGTGTCAGGTTCGTAACGCGGCGCGGGCTTGAGCTCAGCCGTGATGGTGAAGCGCAGCGGTTGCGGCCGGCCGGTTTCTTCCGAATATATCCCGGTCAGGACATCGTGTTCGAACTGGGCGACTTCGAGGATCAGGCTATCGGCCATGGTCAGTCATTGCTCCAGCGGGCGAAAATTGCAGTGGGGAGTAGGCGCCCGTCTTCGGATTCTTCACGCACCGCCAGATCGCCGTGCTCGATCCGGCCCGGCAAGTCATGAAAAATCTCGTCCATCATCCCGGCCAAAGCCAGCGAACTAAGCCGCACGGCATAGACTGTCAGGAACAGGAACTTGCTATCTGCATCGAGCAACTGGCGGCAATCGGTCACCAGCGCCTGCAGATGATCCTCCAGCCGCCAGACCTCTCCCTCGGGCCCGCGCCCGAATTTGGGGGGATCGAGGATGATCCCGTCATAGCGCTTGCCGCGCCGCACTTCGCGGGCGGTAAACTTTGCCGCATCGTCTACGATCCAGCGGACCGGGCGATCCTCCATGCCCGAAAGCCCCGCATTGACGCGGGCCTGCGCGACGCTCTTCTTGGAGGCATCGACGTGGGTAACCGGGCCGTATTGACTGAGTGCCAGCGAGCCAACGCCGGTATAGCCGAACAGGTTGAGCGTGGCCGCATCGCTCCGCCCATACAGCCGCTGCCCCATCCAGTCCCACACCGGGGCCATATCGGGAAAGAAGCCGAGATGCCGGAATGGCGTGCACTGGGCGGTGAATTTCACCTCACCCCAGCTGAGCGGCCAGCCCTCCTGCGAAACTGGGTTGGCATATTGCCAACGCCCGCCGCCGTCTTCATCGCTGCCCGGAACGAATTCGCCGTCAGAAGCCCAGCGCTCCAACCGGGGCCGCCACAGCGCTTGCGTATCGGGGCGGATGAAGCGGTGCGGGCCATAGCGTTCGAGCTTTCGGCCATCGCCCGAATCGATCAGGCCATAGTCGGCCCATGCCTCACCGATCATCACGACTGGCGCTTGGACCAGCTCAGCCACGCGGCACCGCATGGGCAGCGACATAGTCGGCAATCGCGGCATAATCGCCGGGCAGCTCGACCAATCGTTCTTCGCGCTGGAACAGATCGCCGATCCGGCCCGGCAGCTCCGGGCGCTGGCCGGTGGCGCGTTCTACGGCATCGCGGAACTTGGCCGGGTGGGCGGTCGCCAGTGTTACCACCGGAATGTCCTGCGGCAGCCCGGCGGTGCGGGCGGCGTGGAGCCCGATTGCGGTGTGCGGATCGAGCAGCTCTCCGCAATGCTCATGCGCCCAGCGGATCGCCTGGGCCATGTCGTTCGGATCAGCCCGGCAGCTGCTGAACAAAGCCGCTGCGCCTTCGCGCTGCTGATTGGTCAGCTGCATCGCCTTGGTCGATTCAAAACCCGCCATCTGCGCCGCCAGCGCCGTGCCATCGCGCCCGTTCAGATCAAACAGCAGGCGTTCAAAATTGGATGACACCTGAATGTCCATCGATGGCGCCGCGGTTGGCGTCACGGTCCCGGCCGAATAATCACCGTTGGTCAGCGCGCGGTGGAGGATATCGTTGACGTTGGTCGCCACGATCAGGCGTTCAATCGGCAGGCCCATCTGTGCTGCGACATAGCCCGCGAAGACATCGCCAAAATTGCCGGTCGGAACCGCAAAGGCGACCTTGCGCTGCGGTGCACCCAGTTGCAGCGCCGCGGCGAAGTAATAGACCACCTGCGCCATCAGCCGCGCCCAGTTGATCGAATTGACCGCGCCAATCGCGAACCGGCTGGTCATCGCCCCATCATTGAACATCCGCTTCACAAAGGCCTGGGCATCGTCAAACGTCGCGCCTTCAACCGCGATGTTGTGGACGTTGGGCGCCAGCACCGTGGTCATCTGGCGGCGTTGGACATCGCTGACCCGGTCCTTGGGGTGGAGCATGAAGATATCGACCCGGCTGCGTCCCGCCACGGCGTCAATCGCCGCAGAACCGGTATCGCCCGAAGTCGCCCCGACAATCGTCAACGGATCACCGCCCCGGCCAAGAAATTCTTCGAACAGCAGCCCGAGCAATTGCAGCGCAACATCCTTGAACGCCAAAG
>VFKS01000417.1 GCA_009885425.1 Novosphingobium sp. | reverse complement strand
ACTCCCCGAACACAATGTCGAGCGCGCCCAAAATCGCGGTTGCGTCTGGCAGCATATGGCCGCGCGACATGAAGTCCATCGCCTGAAGGTGGCTGAACGCGGTCGGGCGTATCTTGCAGCGGTAGGGTTTGTTGCTGCCGTCGCTGACCAGATAGACCCCGAATTCGCCCTTGGGGCTTTCGGTGGCGACGTAAACTTCGCCGGCCGGAACGTGGAAGCCTTCGGTGTAGAGTTTAAAGTGATGGATCAGCGATTCCATCGACTGCTTCATCTCGGCGCGTTTGGGTGGGACCACTTTGCGGTCGTCCGAAGCGACCGGGCCGCTGGGCATTTCGGCCAGGCACTGCTTCATAATGCGCGCCGATTGCCGCACTTCCTCAACCCGGACCATGAACCGGTCATAGCAGTCCGAGCGGGTGCCGACCGGGATTTCGAAGTCCATCCGGTCGTAGACGTCATAGGGCTGGCTCTTGCGCAGATCCCACGGGATCCCGGCGGCGCGGATCATCGGACCGGAAAAGCCCCAGGCCAGCGCGTCAGCCTTGCTGACCACGGCGATATCGACATTGCGCTGTTTGAAGATGCGGTTGTCGACCACCAGGCTCATCGCGTCATCGAACAGCCGCGGCAGGCGATCATCCAGCCACACGCCGATATCGACCAGCAGCTTTTCCGGCACATCCTGATGGACCCCGCCGGGGCGGAACCAGGCCGAATGCATCCGTGCGCCCGATGCGCGTTCGAAGAAGTTGAGGCAATCCTCGCGAATTTCAAACAGCCACAGGTTCGGCGTCATCGCGCCGACATCCATCACGTGGCTGCCCATGTTGAGCATATGGTTGCAGATCCGGGTCAGCTCGGCGAACAGCACCCGCAGGTATTGTCCGCGCAGCGGCACTTCGAGGTTCAGCAGCTTTTCAATCGCCAGCACATAGGAATGCTCCATGGCGAGCGGCGAGCAGTAATCGAGCCGGTCAAAATAGGGCAGCGCCTGCAGATAAGTCTTGTGCTCGATCAGCTTTTCAGTGCCGCGATGCAGCAGGCCGACATGGCAATCGATCCGCTCGATAATTTCGCCGTCAAGCTCCATCACCATCCGCAGCACGCCGTGTGCCGCCGGATGCTGCGGGCCGAAGTTGATGGTGTAGTTCGAGATAACCTCGTCGCCGGTGGTGGGCGATTGTTCGAGTGCGAAGCTCATGGTTTTGCCTCCGCCTTCTCATCACCCGGCAGCACGTATTGCGCGCCTTCCCATGGGCTCATGAAATCGAACTGGCGCAGGTCCTGGTTGAGCTTGACCGGCTCGTAAACCACCCGCTCCTGCTCGATCGAATAGCGCAATTCGACATAGCCGGTCAGCGGGAAATCCTTGCGGAACGGATGGCCTTCAAAGCCGTAGTCGGTCAGGATCCGGCGCAGGTCCGGATT
>VFKS01000135.1 GCA_009885425.1 Novosphingobium sp. | reverse complement strand
TTCAAGGTCAGCTCGGCCGAACATATGCTCGAGCAGCTCTAAGTCATGCTTTGGGGGCAGCTAGCGATCAAGGCGCTGGTATCCGGCGCGCTGATCGCGGCTGCCTCCGAAATCGCCCGGCGCAATCCCGGTTGGGGCGGGTTGATCGCCAGCCTTCCGCTGGTTTCCACGCTGGCGATAATCTGGCTGTGGCGCGATACTGGCGATGCGGCGCGCGTCGCCGATTTTGCCGTTTCAACCTGCCTCTATGTGTTGGCTTCGCTGCCGGCGTTTTTCCTGCTGGCGATGCTTCTGCGCAAAGGGCTGGCGTTTCCGCTAGCGATGGCGGCTTTCGCGCTGTGCGGCTGGCTCGGCTATCGGCTGCTGCAATTGGCAGGAACGCGGATGGGATGGCCAGTATAAACTACGTATCCGGCAAGGCATAGGTCACTGTGGCCTGCCCGATCAGGTTCGTCGGATCATCCTGCCAAAGTTGCACATCCACCGTCGCCAACCGTCGCCCCAGTTTGAGGAGCCGCGCATCGGCATGGAAATCGCGCAGCTGGACCCCGCGCAAGAACGAATAGTTGAGGTTGCTGGTCACGGCCATGGCCACCGGACCGATGTGTGCGATGATCACCGCATAGGCCGCCCGATCCGCAAGACCCATTTGGGTTGGACCAGAAACCAGCGAGCCGGGGCGCAGGTTTTTGTGATCCGGTGTGAGTTTGATCTGCACCCGACCCGCTTCCACCGAAACCACCACCGCATCGGGCGCCGAGGAGCGATCCGGGAAGGCCTGATCGAAAAAGCCTTCCAGCTCGGGCACCGTCATGACCGGGATCAGTTCGCGCGCCATCTTGATCAGTACCCCATCAGGCTCAGCGCTTCCTTGCGGCTGCGATGGTCATCCAGGAAGCAGCCCATCAGGCGGCTGGTGACCATGCTAACTCCGGGGGTCTTGACCCCGCGTCCGGTCATGCAGCCATGCTGGGCTTCGATCACCACGGCCACGCCGTGCGGCTTCAGGTTATCCCAGATGCACTGCGCGACTTCGGCAGTGAGTCGTTCCTGAATTTGCAGCCGCCGGGCATAGGCGTGGAGCACGCGCGCCAGCTTGGAAATGCCGACCACACTATTGCTCGGCATATAGGCAATCGAGGCCCGGCCGGTGATTGGCGCCATGTGGTGTTCGCAGTGCGACTGGAACGGAATGTCCCGCAGCAGCACCAATTCGTTATAACCGCCCACTTCGGCAAATTGGCGCGACAGGTGATGCGCCGGATCTTCCTGATAGCCCTCGCAATATTCCTTCCA
>VFKS01000322.1 GCA_009885425.1 Novosphingobium sp. | reverse complement strand
CGCGTCGCCGGGATCATCCACCGCGCTCAGCCAGCCGAAACTCTCGCGCGGCTCGAAGCGGTGCTGGCTCCGAAAGACGCCTTCACCCTCGCCGCGCTGGTGACCCTGACCACGCTGTCAGCCTCTCTGGTAATCGGCCTTGCCGCGCTGGAACCCGATGCCGATCTGGCACTGCTGTGGCGAGCATCCGAACTGGAGGCCGATTGGCAGATCGAGCAATGGGGCCAGGATGACGAAGCGGAAGTGCGCGCGACGCGCCGCTTTAAGGCATTTTCAGCGGCAGCCCGGTTCGTGGGGCTGGTGCAGGCCTAGAAGGCCATCCACTCCGCCACCTGAAGCGCCACATCATTAGCCGCCTTGTTGAGCGCGGGACCGACTGCGGCCGGAAGCGCAGCTACGCCAGGCACAACGCTTTCAAACCGCTTGGTCACCAGTTCGCCCTTGGGGCCGGTCTTCATTGCATCATAGCGCACCACCACCGATCCGCTGCGCGCGTCATAGCCCATCGCGATCAGGCGGCCGGACAGGCGGGTGCCGGTGATAGGGACTGACGACTGGCTATCTTCCACCACCAGCCGCCCGGTCTTGACCCGCAGCGTTTCGGCGAGCAGCGCGCGGAACAGCCGCGCGGGCCGCTCGGCCCAGATCGCACCTTGCAGATAGGCGATGTTGGCATCATCGACCTGCACCGGAATGCGCAGCACGGCGAGGTGTGCATCGGTTTCGGGCTCCATCACCATGATCGCCTGATCGGCGGTCGCGGTGGCCATACTGCCGGCCGGCGCGCTCTGGACCGGGGTAAGCGTGAGCAGCGAGGCCGGCGCCTTACCGCCGCCTCCACCCAGACTGATGCAGGCCGACAAGACCAGCGGCAAGGCCATCACGGCGCTGATGCGAAGCAGGCTACGCGCCATGGTCACTTCCTTCTCGGTTTGTAATCGGGCAGTTTTTGTCCGCCCAGCAACGATCCCGCTCCTTCGGTATTGAGCTTTTCGGTCAGGTCGCGCAGCGCCTTGGTGCTGGCCCGCAGGTCGCGGATCGCGGCCTCGGCCTGCGGCAGGGTGCTGGAATGGAGCTGCTTGGCCGCCGGACGGGCATCGCTGACCAGGCCGCCAAGCTGACCCGCCACCACTTCGATCGATTTCAGCGACTGGCGGAACTGGACCAGCATCGCCCGGCCTTCGCCATTCAGGGTCTGGTTGGTTTCCATAGCGGTGAGCTCAAACGCCGCCAGCGCCTTGCGGGCATCGACCAAGGTCAGCTGCAATTCGGCCATCGCTGCACGGAATTGCGGTGTGGCCCCGGCGAGGTCCCCGCTCATCTTGTCCGTATTGGCGAGAATGTTGTTGAGCGAGGTCAGGTTCTTGTCCGAGAACACCAGCGTCAGCCGTTCGGTCAAGGTTGCGAGCCGTTCGAGCAGGACCGGCGCGGAATTGAGCAGTTCGCCCAGCCCGCCGCGCTTGGTCGGGATCACCGGAACGTCTTCAGGGCAAGCGGGATCGTCGGAGCCTTTGCAGATCAGCGCGGGCGCATCCTTGTTGGCCCCTTCCAGTTGCACGATCGAAACCCCGGTAAAGCTGCCCTGCATGGTCGCGGTGGTCCCAACCCGGACCGGAACGCCCTTTTCCACCGCGATCCGCACCCGGACGAAACCGGGATCCTTCTTCCACAGCTCAATTTCGATGACCTGCCCGACCGGCACGCCCGAGAAATTGACCGCCGATCCCTTCGACAGGCCATCGACCGATTGTTTGAAGAAGATGTCGAATTCATGGCGGCTGCCCTCATTGAGCCGGGCGACCCACAGGATCACCCCGGCGATCAGCGCCAGCAGGCCCAGCGTAACCGCCCCGACCCAGACATGATTGGCCTTGGTTTCCATCGCTTACCTATTCCCCTGCTTTCACGGGCTTGTCCATCGCCTTGGCGCGCCCCCGCGCCGTGCTTGCCGCCCGGCCGCGCGGACCGTTGAAATATTCCTGAATCCACGGGTGGTCGAGCGCCAGCAGTTCGGGAATGGTCCCGACCGCAATCACGCGTTTGTCGGCCAGCACCGCCACCCGGTCGCAAATCTCATACAAGGTATCCAGATCGTGGGTGATCAGGAATACGGTGTGGCCCAGAGTATCCTGCAATTCGCGGGTCAAGGCATCGAACGCGGCCGCGCCAATCGGGTCCAGTCCAGCGGTCGGCTCGTCGAGAAACAGCAGCTCCGGGTCCATCGCCAAGGCCCGGGCGAGGCCGGCGCGCTTTCTCATACCGCCAGAAAGCTCGGACGGGTACTTGTCGGCCGCTTCATCGGGCAGGCCGGACAGCATGACCTTATAACGGGCGATTTCGCGGCGCAGCGCCGGGCTGATTTCGGGATAGAATTCGCGCAGCGGCACTTCGATGTTCTCGGCCACCGTCAGCGTCGAAAACAGCGCGCCGCCCTGAAACAGCACGCCCCAGCGGCTGCGGATGTCAATCTCGTCTTCCGAATGATCGCCCGAAATAGCATCGCCCAGCACTTCGATATTGCCAGCAGCCAGTTGCTGTAGCCCGATGATCGCGCGCATCAGCACCGATTTTCCGGTGCCCGATCCGCCAACCACGCCCAGAATTTCCCCGCGCCGAACCGACAGGTCGAGCCCTTCGTGGATCACATGATCGCCAAAGGCGGTCTTGAGCCCTTCGACCACGATCGGGAAATCGCCAGTGAAATGGTCGCGATTCATCCCCAACCCACTTCGGTAAAGAACACCGCCAGAAACGCATCGAGCACGATCACCGCAAAGATCGCCTGGACCACCGCCAAGGTGGTCTTGAGGCCGACGGCTTCGGAATCGCCTTTGACCTGCATGCCCTGATAACAGCCCGCCAGCGCCACGATCAGGCCAAACAACGGCCCCTTGATCAGCCCGACCCACAGATCGTGCCGCGGAACCACTTCCTGGATCCGGCTGAGGAAGGTCCAGAACGGAATATCGAGCGAGTACATCGAAATGAACGCCCCGCCGATGATCGAGAGGATTGCGGCGTAGAACCCCAGCACCATCAGCATGAAAGTGCAGGCCAGCACTCGCGGCACCACCAGCGCCTCCATTGGCGATACCCCGATGGTCCG
The DNA here is from genome assembly GCA_009885425.1 of Novosphingobium sp. Taxonomy (GTDB): domain Bacteria; phylum Pseudomonadota; class Alphaproteobacteria; order Sphingomonadales; family Sphingomonadaceae; genus Novosphingobium. The sequence continues at coordinate 1,336 of VFKS01000322.1, read as the reverse complement.
CATCGCATCGACTTCTTCGGTCAGCTTCATCGTCCCAATCTGCGCGGCAAATGACGATCCGGAGCGCCCCGCGACCATGATCGCGGTCATCAGCACGCCGAGTTCGCGGAACGAGAGCCGCCCGGTCAGGTTGATTGTGTAGATTTCGGCCCCGAATTGTTCGAGCTGCACCGCGCCTTGCTGGGCGATCACGATCCCGACCAGAAAACTCATCAACCCGACAATCGGCAGCGCCTGGATGCCGACCAGTTCGAGCTGGCGAACCAGCGAGGTCCAGCGCATCCGGCCCGGATGGCGGATGACACTGCCCATTGCCAGGATCAGCTCGCCCAGAAAGCCGAGCAAGGTCCGCACGCCTTCAAAATAGCCTATCACATAGCCGCCGACCCGCCCGATCAGCCCTTCCGGCGAATAGGGCGAGGCGGTTTCACTCTCGTCAGCCTCGTCCAGTTCGTTGCGGTGGACAGCGGCGATCAAGCGCTGCGCCTTGTCACTCGCCCCGACGATATCGGCGCCGCTATCGCGGGCCAGCCGCCAGACGGTCCACGCGCCGACCGTATCGACGTCCCCGACCTGGCTCAGGTCAATATGCGCAAAGCGCTCGTCCGATCCGCGCAGGGCGCTATCCAACCGGCCAATCGAGGACACCACCAGCGGCCCGGTCAGCACCAGCCCCCGCGCGCCATCTTTGCCCTCGGCAATTGTGAATTCGGCCCATTCGCGCATCGAATGGATGTGTGGGCGAAAATTGCGGCTTCGGCAAGCCAAGGCGGGGCAAGGCAGGGCAAAGCCTTGCACCCACGCCGCCCCGCTGGCAAAGGCCCGGAACGATGACTGACAGCACCCTCGACAAGACTTTCGACCCCGCCGCGATTGAGGCGAAGTGGTATGCCCATTGGGAGGCCAATGGCCTGTTCCGCCCGGAACGCCCGGAGGCCGTGCCGTTCACCATCGTGAATCCGCCGCCGAACGTCACCGGCAGCCTGCATATCGGCCATGCGCTCGACAACACGCTGCAGGACGTGGTGATCCGCTATGAACGCTTGCGCGGCAAGGATGCGCTGTGGGTGGTCGGCACCGATCATGCCGGGATCGCGACCCAGATGGTGGTCGAACGCCAGCTTGAGGCGAAACAGGACAAGCGCAGCAACTACACCCGCGAAGCCTTCATCGAAAAAGTCTGGGAATGGAAAGCCGAGAGCGGCGGGACCATTACCGGCCAGCTGCGGCGGCTGGGTTGTTCGATGGATTGGTCGCGCGAACAGTTCACCATGGACCCGCATTTCACCAAGGCAGTGGTCAAGGTGTTCGTCGATCTGTTCAATCAGGGCCTGAT
>VFKS01000011.1 GCA_009885425.1 Novosphingobium sp. | reverse complement strand
GCGCTCGCCGCGTTCCTCGACTTCGCGCGGGAGCACAAGGAAATCTACCGGATCATCGACGAAGCTGAATTCGTCGCCCCCGAAGCTTGGCAGGCCCACTATCTCAACACGGCAGCGCGCATTCTGGAACGGCTCCAAGCCGCGCGGGCGAAAGGCGAACTGGGCGTCGAACCCAGCGAAGTCCACGCCTGGGCGATCATGGGGATGAACGTGTTTTTGGGGCTTCGGTTTGGTGTGATGGACGGCGGGGCGGACCTGGGCGAAGTGGCGAAGGCGGCCAATGCGCTGTTGAAGGATGGGTTGGGGTAGGGGACTGGCGCTCGCCGAAAGTTGCGATAGACTGACCAGATGCTTGCTAAACTTGTTCTGACTGCGATTTTGGCTGCTGTGCTTGGTTTTGCAGCCGGTCAATGGATACGAGGCCAAGAAGCGATTGCTGCGTGTGAGCGCGCAGAGGGCAAGTGGGCCCCCTACAACGGTCACTGCATTGGGGCTAAATTCGGAGATTCCCAATTTTGAGTTCTGACCCGTGTTGATGATCCTCCCCATTTTTGGCGAAGGCCACAAATCGGGAGGTGGCATTTGCCTTAGCAAATGACGGAGGGGTCTCTGCGCCTGCGTCCTAACCCCTCCGTCTCGTCCTTCGGACGATCCACCTCCCCATTTGCGACCTTCGTCGAAAATGGGAAGGATCAGAAGGATCGGATAGCTGGTGACTTGGAGCCTTCCCCCCGCTAAGCGCGCAACCCATGTCCAACCGCCGCACCTTCGCCATCATTTCGCACCCCGACGCCGGGAAGACCACGCTGACCGAGAAGCTGCTGCTGCAAGGTGGGGCAATTCACTTGGCGGGTGAGGTCAAGGCGCGCGGGCAAGCACGGCGGGCGCGGTCGGACTGGATGAAGATCGAGCAGCAGCGCGGGATCTCGGTAACCTCCAGCGTGATGACGTTTGAGCGTGATGGGATCACCTTCAACTTGCTCGATACACCGGGGCACGAGGACTTTTCCGAAGACACCTACCGCACGCTGACCGCCGTGGACTCGGCGATCATGGTGATCGACGCCGCCAAAGGGATCGAGCCGCAGACCCGCAAGCTGTTTGAAGTCTGCCGCCTGCGCAATGTCCCGATCATCACTTTCGTCAACAAGGTCGACCGCGAGGGCCGCTCGGTCTTCGC
>VFKS01000101.1 GCA_009885425.1 Novosphingobium sp. | reverse complement strand
TCGCCGAACCGGGCTTGCCGCATCCCCCGGTCGAAATGCATCCCGACATCCTGATCCCCGAGCATCCACCTGAAAACAAGGAGGAAGCCAAGAAGCGCGAGGATGGCGGTGACTATAAGCGCAAACGCTCGATCCCGATTGACGAGATCCGCCAGCTCACCCATCGCCTCCACACCCGCCCAACCATCGGCAGCCGCCGGGTGGTGATCATCGACCCTGCCGATGATCTGGAGCGCAGCGCCGCCAACGCCTTGCTCAAGGCACTTGAAGAACCGCCGCAAGGCACGTTTTTCCTGCTGGTCAGTCACCGCTCCGGCCGGCTGCTGCCAACCATCCGTTCGCGCTGCCGGTTGCTGCGGTTTGCCCCGCTGAAAGGTGCGCAGATCGATACAATTCTGCGCGAAACTGCGCCCCAAGCCGATGCCGCTGCGCGCGCCGCGGCCATCGCCGCCGCCGAAGGTTCGCCAGGCGCCGCGCTCGATTTTGTCGAGCAGGACCTGGGCAAGCTGCATCAATTGATGGCCCGCTTGATCGCTGAGGGTGACGATCACCATGCCCTTCGGGGCGCACTAGCCGACGAAATTGGCGCTCGCCCCACCCGTGAGCGACAGCAGGCTGCTGTGGACCTTGCCCGCGCAGTCGTGGCGGCGGAATTGGGCCGGGGCGATGTGGCCCACAATCAGCGCATCATAGCCGCACACGGCGAGCTGGTGCGGCTGGCGGGGCAGATGCCGACCTATAACTTCGATCCCGCAATCGCCGCGCTGGAAATCGGAGCCTTGCTGGCCTCGCTCGCCATGCCTAGAGAAGCGGCTTGATCTCTGAAACCGAAAGACAGTGCCCGGCCATGGCCGAACCATTCTATATCACCACTGCGATCTCCTATCCTAACGGACGCCCGCACATCGGCCACGCCTATGAGGCGATTGCCGCCGACGTGATCGCGCGGTTCCAGCGGCAGCTGGGTAAAGACGTGCGGTTCCAGACCGGGACCGACGAGCACGGCCTCAAGATGGCCCAAAAGGCCCGCGAACTGGGTATTGCGCCGGCCGCATTGGCCGATGAAATGTCGCAATATTTCATTGATATGTGCGACGCTTTGAATGTTTCGTACGATGTGTTTCAGCGCACCACCGAGCCGCGCCATCACTTGGCCAGTCAGGAATTGTGGCGGCTGATGGAGGCCAAGGGCGATCTCTATCCCGATCGCTACGAAGGCTGGTATTCGGTTCGTGACGAAGCCTATTACGACGAGAGCGAGTTGGTCGCGGCGGGCGAGGGGAGCGAAAAGCTTTCTCCGCAGGGCACCCCGGTCGAATGGACAGTTGAGGAAAGCTGGTTCTTCCGGCTCTCGGTCTATCAGGACAAGCTGCTTGCACTGCTCGAAACCCCGGGGTTTCTGCGCCCGGAGAGCCGCCGGAACGAGATGATCGCATTCGTCAAATCGGGCCTGCGCGATCTGTCGATTTCGCGAACCAGCTTTGATTGGGGGGTCAAGGTTCCGGGCAGCGATGACCACGTGATGTATGTCTGGGTCGATGCTCTAACCAACTATCTGACCGGGCTTGGTTTTCCGGATCAAGGTGGTGACTTTGCGAAATACTGGCCGGCCGATCTGCACCTGATTGGCAAGGACATTGTCCGGTTCCACACGATCTACTGGCCGGCCTTCCTGATGAGCGCCGATCTGCAGCTACCCAAACAGGTGTTCGGCCACGGCTTCCTGCTCAATCGGGGGCAAAAGGAATCGAAGTCGCTTGGCAACGTCACCGATC
>VFKS01000428.1 GCA_009885425.1 Novosphingobium sp. | reverse complement strand
GGCGGCAGATGCTCCAAAGCGAATTTGATCACGACGAAGTTGGAGCCCCAGACGGCGGTAACCGCCAGCGCCAGCAGCAAGTGGAGTGGCGGCAGGCCGCGGGATGAACCAGTCATGTGGGCGCACTAGCTTAGCCGTGCCCAACCCTCAACGTGGTTTGATCACCATCTGGTCACCCTTGAGCTCGACCGAGCCCAAGCGCCGCAATGCCGACTGGCCGAGCAGGTTGGTGCCCAGGTCCCTGACCACCACCGCATCGACATCGTGCAGTTTCTGTCCGGCGATCTCGATCTCCTCGAGCGTGATCGGCGCACCATAGCCGACGCCCGAGGCGGTTTGCATGGTGGGCTGGAATTCGCTTTCGTCGGGCATTACGCCCAGCGCCTCGGCCTCAGCCTCGGTCAGCGCGACCACATCAGCGCCGGTATCGACCAGAAATTCAACTTCGCTGCCGTTCACATCGACCCGCAGGGTGAACTGTCCCGAACCGTCTCGGCTGAGGGTCAGCGCCTTGCCGCCCTCGATGGATTTCGTATTGGCGGCAGCAACCGGCCGGGCCGGCGCATCGCCCGGGCGCGGCGCAAACATCGCCGCGATCAGGCTCATGATGCCGACAGCAGCCAGCGCGATGTAGGTTACGCGGTTCATAGCCCAAACACTCATAAAGCGCAGGAGTTACCGATTGCTTATCCTGCTTTGCCGTGCGCCACGTCCATGCTGACAGAAGCGCCCGCTTCGATCTCGGCCGCCTTGGCCTCGACCAGTTCGACGATATGCGCGATCATCGCTTCGTCCTGAACGTGGTGATCGGTCACCCCGGCGAGGTAGACCATGTGCTTACCATTGCCGCCTCCGGTGATCCCGATATCGGTTTCGCGCGCTTCACCCGGACCGTTGACCACGCAACCGAGCACCGAAAGCGACATCGGGGTCTTGATGTGGCCCAGCGCATCTTCGAGTTTTTGCACGGTGCGAATCACGTCAAAGCCCTGCCGCGCGCAGCTCGGGCAGGAAACCACCCGCACACCGCGGGTCCGCAGACCGAGCGATTTCAGGATCTCATAGCCGACCCGCACTTCTTCTTCTGGTTCGGCCGATAGCGAGACCCGAATCGTATCGCCGATCCCGGCCCACAGCAGATTACCCATCCCGATCGACGATTTGACCGTCCCGCCGATCAGCCCGCCAGCCTCGGTAATGCCCAGATGCAGCGGACAATCGACCGTTTCGGCCAGTTGCATATAGGCCGCCACCGCGAGGAACACATCGCTGGCCTTCACCGCGACCTTGAACTCGTGAAAATCGTGATCCTGCAGCAATTTGATATGATCGAGCGCCGATTCGACCAGCGCTTCGGGGCACGGCTCGCCGTATTTTTCGAGCAAGTCGCGCTCAAGGCTGCCGGCATTGACACCGATCCGGATCGCGCAGCCGTTGGCCTTGGCCGCCCGGACCACTTCGGCCACCCGCTCGCTGGAGCCGATATTGCCGGGATTGATCCGCAGGCAGGCCGCGCCCGCATCGGCGGCTTCGAGCGCGCGTTTGTAATGAAAATGGATGTCGGCGATGATCGGAACCTGCGCCGCGCGGACGATCTGCGGCATCGCCGCGGTGCTTTCAACATCAGGGCAGGAGACCCGCACCAGATCGGCCCCGGCATCGACGCAGCGGCGGATCTGGTCGATCGTCGCGGCGGCATCGCTGGTCAGCGTGTTGGTCATGGTCTGAACCGTGATCGGCGCATTGCCGCCGACCGGTACCTTGCCCACCATGATCTGCCGGGACGTGCGCCGCGCGATATCGCGCCAGGGTCTGATTGAAGCCATGGGGGGGATATAGGGTGCCGTTCGCGCCAGCGCAAACGGCGGTTCAGGCTTGCCGCTTGGCCTTTTCGACAGGTTGCAAATCGGCCAAAGCGATGAGCGGTGGAGCCTCGCGCTCACCCAGCAGCAATTGCTGCGCGGCGACCACCGGCATCGGACGGCTGAACAGATAGCCCTGCGCCAGAGGCACTTCGAGCCGGGCCAGCACGGCGCGCTCGGCCTCGGTCTCGATCCCTTCGGCCACCAGCGTAGAGCCAATATCGCGGGCGAAGCAGGCCAGCGCGTGGGCCAGGGCCCGCCGGGCCGGATCGGTATCGATATGCCGGGTCAGGCTCATGTCGAGCTTGAGGATATCGGGCCGCAGGTCAACGATATGACGCAGCCCGGCATAGCCCGACCCGACATCATCTATCGCGATGCGCGCATGGTTCCGCAACCAGTGCAATTCGGCAGCAAGCGCGGCGTAGTCACTGACCGCATCATGCTCGGTGACCTCGATCACCAGACGGTTGCGGCTGGCACCGCTGACCAGAGCGCGCAATGCGCCGCTGATGACGGTATCGGGCGAGACGTTGATCGCGACATAGCAATCCGCCGGGACGTGCGGCAGGGTCTTGAGTGCGGCCCGCACCGCCAGCAGTTCCAGTTCCTGACCGAGGCCGACAGTTGCCGCCTCGGCAAACCAGCAATCGGGCCCCCGTTCATGGGCGTCGGCGAACCGGGCCAGACATTCGACCCCAACCGGGCGCCCGCTGCGCAGATCATGGATCGGCTGGTGCAGGACAGTGAGGGTGTCGGTGGCGATGACTGCCGCGACACGCTCAGTTACGTCTGCGGCGCTGCGCTGGCGGTCTAGATCGCCTTCGATCTGCTGCGCGGCGAGCTGGGCAAAAGCGCGCAGGGTCGCCATGTCGCGCTCGGTCAGAGTAAGGTCCGGGGTCCGGCTGACACAGCAGAACGTGCCGTAAACCTGCCCGTTGCTCAGCGTCAGCGGCACGTTGAGGTGCGATCCGACCGGTAGCAGCTTGGTGATCGGCATCGGCGACGCCGCTTCATGCTGGCTGGCGTCGTGCATCAGCGCGGGCAGCCGTCCGTCAAGCACTGCCTGACACAAGGTCTGTTCTAGCGGTTCGGCTACCCCCGGCGCCACCGGTACCGGGCAGTCGGCCCGAATATGGGTGAACTCGCGCACGCCGTCGTAGATCCGCGAAGCAAAGGCAATTTCCATGCCCAAGTGACTGCGCACGGCATCAAGGATCCGGTCAATCGGCGTCAGCCCATCGGTGCCGGTCAGCGCGGCTTCGGGGGTTAGATAACGGTTCAACGTTGCGAGTCCGGGGCTATCCATAGCCCTGAACTTGGCGCGAACGCGCTAAGATCGGGTTAAACTCGGTCTTTCAAAGCATCCGGGCGAACAGAAATTCCGGGTCGATGTGGGTCCCGACATGGAAAGTGATGTCGGCCACTTTGTCGAACCCGTAACGCCGGTAGAACCGGTGCGCGCCTTCGTTGTGGGCATAGACCGATAACTGCGCCTCATCCGCCGCGCGCACCGCAAACTGATCCATCGCCCAGTCCATCAGTGCGCCGCCGATGCCTTTGCCGGTGGCTTCGGGCGCGGTGTAGAGTTGTTTGAGCTCCATCACTCGGCTCCCCCGGGCATGGTCCGGAAAGCCGCAGGTCAGGCCGATCTTGGCATAGCCCAGCAGCGCGCCGCTCGCGCCTTCAGCCAGCCGGTAGACCCGGTCGGGATTGACGACTTCGGCCGCAATCGCGGGTTCTGACAGGTTTTCGGTCAGGAATGTTGTCAGATTCTCTTTGCTGTAGAGATCGCCGAATTTGGCAATGAAGCTGTCGGTCGCCAGCTTTGAAAGGGCTGGGATATCGGCAGGAGTGGCTTCGCGCAGGATCACAGGCACCTCGTCATGAACACGGAAAAAGGATCGAGTGGATAGTCGGCGAATGGCCCGCATTCGGCAAAGCCATGGGCCTTGTAAAGGCTGCGGGCCGGTTCGAACGGCGCGGTTGAGCCGGTCTCCAGGCTCAGCCGGGTATAGCGGCGCTGGCGGGCAATATCCATCAGGTGGGCCAACACGGCCTTGCCTGCACCGTGGCCGCGATAGGCCGGATCGGCGCGCATTGATTTGAGCTCGCCGTGAGCTGGGTCCAGCTGTTTGATCGCCCCGCACGCCGCCAATTGATCGCCATCCCAGACCGAATAGAACGTCACGTCAGCGGCGCGCAACCGCTCGATCGGCATCG
>VFKS01000116.1 GCA_009885425.1 Novosphingobium sp. | reverse complement strand
GTCCGGGCCGGATCGAGCTACAACGATGATCGGCGCGAGTTCAAACTGATCTACCGCGGCGAAGCCGGCGGCATGTTCAAGACTGTCGACGCGGCAGATACCCGCAAGCGGGAAGATTTGACCTCGCCGTTCCTGTTTCTGGCGGGAACCGACAATGCCCTGGCCTTTCAGGACAACCCGCAAGGCCGATCTGCGATATACGAGATAGATCTCAAAACACAGCAGGATTTGCGCACCGTTTACACGGCGCCCGAAGGGTCTGAAGTCGAAGGCGCGATCGTCAGCGACGATGGCAAGACTTTGCTGGGCGTCCGATATGGCGGCAAGCAGTCCGGCACTTTCTGGCTCGATCCAGAATTGAGCGAGGTTCAATCTGCGATCGACAAGTCGGTTCCTGGACGATCGGCCCGGATCGTATCACTTAGCGCCGATCGGTCGCGCATGATTGTGATCATTGACCGTCCGGATTCGCCCGGATCGGTGTACTATTTCGATACCAACGGCGAAAAGCTGCAACGGATTGCCTTCATCAACGAGGCGCTGGGAACAAAGCCGCTCAACCCGGTGCGGATGATCCAGTATGCAGCGCGCGACGGCTTGCAGATCGAGGCGGTTCTGACCCTGCCGCGTGATCGCCCGGCCAAGAAGCTGCCGGTGATCATGCTGCCCCACGGCGGCCCCTGGGCGCAGGATACCCTGACCTATGACTATTGGGCGCAGTTCCTCGCCAGCCGCGGCTATGCCGTGATCCAGCCCAACTTTCGCGGCTCGACCGGCTATGGCAGCGCCTTTGTGCGCAAGGGCGAAGGCCAGATGGGGCTGGCCATGCAGGATGACATTACCGATGCTCTGGCCTGGGCCGTGAAGGAAGGGATCGCGGATCCGAAACGCGCCTGCATCGTCGGCGCGTCTTATGGCGGCTATGCTGCGATGTGGGGGATCGCCAAGGATCCCGAGCTTTACCGCTGCGCCGTCTCGATCGCTGGGGTCGCTAACCTGCGGCGCGAGGTCAACGATTTTGGCAACTACTACATGGGCGGCAAATACCGCGACGACTGGAAGCGGATGACTCCGGATTTCGCGGCCGTTTCTCCGTTCAATGCAGTGGACCGGATCAAGGCTCCGCTGCTGCTGATCCATGGCAAAAAGGACATAACTGTCGACCATGGCCAATCGAACGCAATGTTCGGCAAAATGCGCGGTGCGGGCAAACAGGTTGAGTTGGTGACCCTGCCCGAAGCCGATCATGGGTTTTCGCGGGAGGCTGATCGGGTGACCTTGTTGACCGCGCTGGAAGCCTTCCTGTTCAGGCACAATCCGCCCGATCCGCGCCCTGTGCCTTAGGGCCTTCCCTTGCCTCCGGCGATCTGCAATGAGCCCAGCTATGCGCCGCCTGCTGTTCCTGTTGCCGATCCTGCTCGCCGCCCCGGCGATAGCCCGCGATAGCCTGGGAATGTTCAGCGGCTGGGCCGCGTTCCGTGATCCCGCTGCACCGCGCTGTTATGCCATCGCCATGGCCGCGCCATCGACCATGCAGCGAGATTACCAGCCCTATGCCGATGTTGCCTGGTGGCCGCGCCAAGGTGTGCGCGGGCAAGTGCACTTTCGCCTTTCACGGAAATTGCAGCCAAACGCGGCGATCTCGCTCTCGATTGGCGGCCAGAGAATCCCGCTGGTTGGCGGCGGCGGCGATGCCTGGGCAGCGGACAAGCGCGGCGACGCAGCGATCATGGCGGCGATGCGTGTCGCCAAGGACATGACCGTGAGCGCCCGCGATGCCGGCGGGCGGGGCTTTACCAACCGCTACGATCTGTCCGGCGCCGCCACCGCGATGGACGCGGCGGCGGTGGGATGTGCGGACCTGCGTTAGAACCGGAATCCGACACCTGCGACAAAGTGCTGACCGCGCACCGTCTGGCCATAGTCCGAATAGCGGTACTCTCCGCGCAAGAACAGGCTTTGCCCCAAATCGAGCTCGGCCCCGCCGCCCAGCGTATAGCCGTGCCCTTCAAACGCTGGACCGATGGCATAGTCGATCTTGTGATAGGCATAACCGCCGCGCACAAAAACCCGCGCGCCCCCGGTGATCGGCACTGCCACCCGGACGGCAGCATTGGCGAACAGCGACTGGTCCGCTTGATTGCCGAAATTGGGCGCATTGGCCGTGGAATCGCCCAATTCTGCCTCTACCCCGGCTTGCACACCGCCAAGGTCCCAGTCGGCGCCCAATTGCACGCCGTAGTAGATCCCATCCTCGGCGCCGCTACCCGGAGCGCTGTCGGTCCGTTCAAGCCCGCCGATTACCGTGCCACGCAATTGCGGACTTTCGGCATGGGCGGGGGTAGCCAATCCGGCTAGCAGGGCAATTGCGGCAAAAGCGGGATAACGCGTCATGGTTGGAACCTCCTGTTGCTTCACGCACAGGTTCGCGGACAAGCTGCATTTGGTTACAATCGGCGGAGATTTATACAAAGCTGGCGATTGCGCTGCATTGCCCCTATAGGGCCGCGCTATGGCCGACACCGCATTGATGACGATCCCCGGGCAAATCGACCCGGTCCCGACCCCGCGTGAGGTTACCCCGCGTGAGGATGGTCGCGTCGATCTGATCGGTCTGTCCCGGCCCCGGATCACCGAACTGTTTATCGATGCCGGGCTGGACGCAAAGGGCGCAAAGCTGCGGGCCAAGCAGGTGTTCCACTGGCTCTACCACCGCGGCGTGACCAAATTTGAGGCGATGACCGATATCGCCAAGACCATGCGGCCGTGGCTCACCGAGCGCTTCGTGATCGGGCGCCCGGCGATCGTGCTGGCCCAGCATTCCAGCGACGGCACCCGCAAATGGTTGCTGCGAACCGACGATGGGCATGAGTTCGAGATGGTCTTCATCCCCGATGCGGATCGCGGCACGCTGTGCGTTTCCAGTCAGGTCGGCTGCACGCTCAATTGCCGGTTCTGTCACACCGGGACGATGCGGCTGGTCCGCAATCTGACCCCGGGTGAAATCGTCGGGCAAGTCATGCTGGCGCGCGATGCACTGGGCGAATGGCCCCGCGCGGGCCAAGCCGACCTGGCCGAGCTTGGCGATGATCTGGTCGATGATGATGGCGGCTATTCAGCCGATGGCCGCCTGCTGACCAACATCGTGATGATGGGCATGGGCGAGCCGTTGTATAATTTCGAGCATGTCCGCGATGCGCTGAAACTGGTGATGGACGGCGATGGGCTGGCGCTGTCCCGGCGCCGGATCACGCTTTCGACCAGCGGCGTGGTGCCGATGATGGCCCGCGCCGGCGCGGAAATCGGGGTCAATCTGGCCGTCTCGCTTCACGCCACGACCAAGGAAGTGCGCGACGAGATTGTGCCGATCAACCGCAAGTACGGGATCGAGGAACTGCTGCAAGCCTGCGCCGACTATCCCGGCCTGTCCAATTCGCGGCGGATCACGTTCGAATATGTGATGCTGAAGGACAAGAACGACAGCGACGCCGATGCGCGCGAGCTGGTTCGGCTGATCAAACACTACAAGCTACCCGCCAAGGTCAACCTGATCCCGTTCAACCCCTGGCCCGGCGCAATTTATGAATGCTCAACGCCGGAACGGGTCAAGCGGTTCTCCGATATCGTGTTTGATGCAGGGATCAGCGCCCCGGTGCGCACCCCGCGCGGACGCGATATCGACGCCGCCTGCGGCCAGCTCAAGACCGCCGCGACCAAAATGACCCGGGCCGAGCTGGACCGGCTGGCCGAAGAAAAACAGGCAGCGCTCGGCTGACGCTTACCAGCTGTTAGCTCCTTGCCACTATGGCGAACCTTCAACTGGAGGTTCAGCTGTGAAACGGTCTATCATCATCGCTACCGCCTCGGCGCTTCTGCTCAGCGCTTGTTCGGGTTCGAAAGAGCCTGCGCCAGAGGCAAAGCCCGCTGCAGCTGCAAAAAAAGGGGGCGGCAAGGAAGCAGCGCACGTCAATCCCTGGGCCAAAGATGCGCCCGCCCAGGCCCCGGCGCTTGCCGCCAAGGACGAGCCGGCCCAGAAGGCTGGCGCTGGTACCAAGGCCAACCCTTGGGCCAAAGACCCGCCCCCCGGCAGCGAGCCAGTGGAAGAAGCCAAGCCGGCTCCAAAGAAGAAAACGTAGCTTCGCACTCGGTCCGCCGCGCTTTGCGCACGGTTCACCAATGCCAGAAATCTGCCGTTAATCGCGCCAAGTCCAGCCTGACCGCCGGCAAGAACAACAACGGGAGTCTACCCATGACCAAGGTCCTCATTCCGGCCCTGATGGCCGTCACCTTATTTTCCGCCACCGCTCCGGCGCTGGCCGATCCGCCGCGCTGGGCTCCAGCCCATGGCTGGCGCGATAAGGACGGGGATATCCGCTACAAGCGGACAAGTAACGGGGTCCGTTACTGGCGCGGTGACGATGGCCGTTATTACTGCCGCCGCGGCAATGGCACGGTCGGCCTGTTGGTCGGTGCGGCGCTGGGCGCGCTGCTCGGCCGGGCGGTTGATACCCGTGGTGAGCGCGTAACCGGAACGGTGCTGGGCGCTGCGGCTGGCGCGCTGGTAGGCAATGAACTGGCCAAGGGCCGGACCCGCTGCCGTTGAACCCTTGACCCGGCGGGCCATCCCCAGCAAAGCTCTGGGGGATGGCCCGTCCCGCAATCCTCATTACCGGCGCAGCCAAGCGGATTGGCGCGGTCTTGGCACGGCGCTTTGCGGCCGAGAGTTGGCACGTGGCGATCCACGCGGGGCATTCGCCCGATCTGGCGCGTAAACTCGCCGCCACGCTCCCTTCGGCCGAAGTGGTCGAGGCCGACCTGCTAGACCGCGCCGAAGCCTTGGCGATGATCGACGATCTGGCTGCCCGGCTCCCCGATTGGCGGGTGCTGGTCAACAGCGCAGCCGTGTTCAAGCCGGACACAGCGGCGTGTATCGATCCGGTAATCTTTTCCGAGGCGATGCGCGTCAACGCTGAGGTGCCCACCGCGATAGCTCAGGCCTTTCTGGCCAGGGCGCAGAGCACCGGCGGGCGCCACTTGATCCAGTTCCTCGATCAGAAGATCGCCAATCCCAACCCCGATTTCTTCAGCTACACCATGGCCAAGCACGCGCTGGCCAGCACGGTGAAGATGCTGGCGATGGCGCAGGACCGGCCCGATGACCGGGTCTACGGCCTCGCCCCCGGCGCGATGCTGCCCAGCTGGGATCAAATCGATCACGAGCACGAACTCTCGGGCCGGATGAACCTGCTACAGCGGTTGACCGATCCGGAAGAACTGGCCGATGCGGCGCTGTTTATGGCGCAAGGCTGGCTGGCGAGCGGTGAAACGCTGTTCATCGATTCGGGCCAGCACTTGCTCGCCCAGCCGCGTGATGTGCTTTATCTGGCGCGGGAATGATCGAAGCCTTTCTCTCCTCTACCGTCGTCGTCGCGCTCGCCGAAATCGGCGACAAAACCATGTTGCTGGCGATCGTATTGGCAGCGCGGCTGCGCGCGCCGTGGGCCATTCTGGCGGGGATTTTGGTGGCGACACTGGCCAATCACGCGCTGGCCGCGCTGGTCGGCAGCCAGATCGCCGATCTGCTGCAGGCCGACTGGTTCCGGATCGCGGTCGCGCTGGGCTTTATCGCCATGGCGGCGTGGACGCTGGTGCCCGACAAGCTCGACGATGATCAGCACACCGTGCGTACTACCGGCGGGGCGTTCCTGACCACGCTGGTCAGCTTTTTCCTGGTCGAGATGGGCGACAAGACCCAGATCGCAACGATTGCGCTGGCCGCACACTATCAGTCGGTGCTGGTAGTCGCAGCCGGGACCACGCTGGGGATGATGCTGGTCAATGGCCCAGCAGTTTTTCTGGGCGAAGCGATCGAACGTCGGGTCTCGATGAAGCTGGCCCGGGCGCTTGCGGCGCTGCTGTTCCTCGTGCTCGGCCTTTGGCAACTTGCCGAGATCTTCGGTTGGACCGGCTGATTAGTCCTTGCCAGCTTCGCAGGGAGGCATAGTCTCCCGCCTATGTGGCTGCTAGACAAAATGCTCCGTGCCATGGTCCAACTAGGCCAGCTTCGGGTGATCGACCATGATGGCAGAGAGTATCGCTATGGTGATCTCGCCGCCGATCCGGTGACGATCCGGTTTGCCGACAAGGGCACCGCACTGCACATTGCCAAGGACCCAAGGGTCGGCGCCGGGGAAGCCTATATGGACGGGCGGCTGATGGTCGAACCGCCACACGATATCCGCGACATGGTGCTGCTGGTGATGGGCAATGCAGGTCGCGGTAGCGGCTCGATTGTCGCGCCCAATCCGCTCAAACGCGGGTTCGACTGGATCTTTGCCAAGGCCGACCAGATCAACCTGCGGCCCAAGGCCAGCAGCAATGTGACCCACCACTACGATCTGACCCGCCAGTTCTACGAGCTGTTCCTCGATGAGGACCGGCAATATACCATGGCCTATTTCAAGGACCCAGCGAACAGCCTTGAGCGGGCGCAACTTGACAAGCAGGCGCTGATCGCGGCCAAACTTCGGCTGAAGCCGGGGATGCGGCTGCTCGATATCGGCTGCGGCTGGGGCGGGCTCGGGCTTTACCTCAACCGTCACTTCGGGGTCGAAGTGCTGGGCGTTTCGCTCGCCCCCGATCAGGTCAAATTCGCCAACGAACGCGCCGAGGCAGCCGGGGTGGCGGACAAGGTCAAATTCCAGCTGACCGATTACCGCGATGTCACCGGGCCGTTTGACCGGATCACCAGCGTCGGAATGATCGAACACGTCGGCGCGCCGCACCTGCCCGAATATTTCGCCAAAACGCATGAACTGCTGACCGATGACGGGATCATGCTGACCCATACCATCGGCCGCGTGGGTGGCCCCGGCACGACCGACAAATGGACCCGCAAATACATCTTCCCCGGCGGCTATATCCCGGCGCTGAGCGAACTGGTGACGTCGTGCGAAAAGACCGGCTGGGAGATCGCTGACGTCGAAGTGCTGCGCTATCACTATGCCCATACCATCGCCGAATGGTATCGCCGCGCGACGCTCCATGAGGCCGAGATCACCGCGCTCTACGACG
>VFKS01000063.1 GCA_009885425.1 Novosphingobium sp. | reverse complement strand
ATGATGCCAAATCCGGGCAAGATCATGATGTAGACTTCGGGGTGGCCGAAGAACCAGAACAGATGCTGGTACAGCACCGGATCGCCGCCGCCGCTGGCGGAGTAGAAGGTGGTGCCGAAATTGCGGTCGGTCAGCAGCATGGTGATCGCGGCGGCCAGCACTGGCAGAGCCAGCAACAGCAGGAACGCGGTGACCAGAACTGACCACACGAACAGCGGCATCTTGTGCAGCGTCATGCCCGGCGCGCGCATGTTGAAGATGGTGGTGATGAAGTTGATCGCCCCCATGATCGAGGCGGCGCCCGCAAGGTGGAGCGAGAAGATCGCAAAGTCAGTCGCCGGGCCCTTTGATCCGGTGGTCGACAGCGGGGCATAGGCGGTCCAGCCGATCCCGGCTCCGTTGCCGGTTGCATCGCCCGGAACCAGCGCCGACAGCAGCAGCGAGATAAAGCCAGCCACGGTCATCCAGAACGAGATGTTGTTCATCCGCGGGAAGGCCATGTCCGGCGCGCCAATCATCAGCGGCACGAACCAGTTGCCGAACCCGCCAATGATCGCCGGCATGACCATGAAGAACACCATGATCAGGCCGTGCGCGGTGATTAGCACGTTCCACAGGTGCAGTTGCGCTTCGAAGCTGGCGTTGGCTTCGCCCAGGATCGAGGCCACAGTACCCAGATACTGGATCCCCGGATGGGCCAGCTCCAGCCGCATGATCCCCGAAATACCGCCGCCGATGATCCCGGCGAAGATCGCGAATATCAGATAGAGCGTGCCGATGTCCTTGTGGTTGGTGGACATGAACCAGCGGGCGAAGAAGGCCGGCTTATGATCATGGTCATGACCGTGATCGTGAGCGTGATCGGCGTGGGTGTCGGCAGTGATGGCCATGTCTCTCGAACCTTTGTTCGTTGAATTCTAGTTGCGTCAGGCAGCGGGCTTGGCAGCCGGGGCCGGAGCCTCGGCAGCGGCCGGCGCATCAGGCAGACCATCGATCTTGCCACCCTGTTCCAGCACCCAGCGATTGTATTCGTCACGCGGCAGGGCCTCGACCGCGATCGGCATATAGCCGTGCTTGGCCCCGCACAGTTCCGAGCACTGGCCATAATAGACCCCGGGCTCGTTGATCTTGATCGTCTTCTCGTTGAGGCGGCCCGGCACAGCATCGAGCTTGAACCACAGCGAAGGCACCGCGAAAGCGTGAATCACGTCGGCACCCGTGATCTGCAGGCGGATCGTTTCACCCACGGGCACGACCATCCGGTTGTCAACCGCGAGCTGCAGTGGTTCGCCGTTGGCTTTGGCCTTGTCATTCGGCAGCATGTTCGAAATGACTTCGAATTCGCCGTTGTCGGGATACTTGTAGGTCCAGTACCACTGGTTGCCAGTGACCTTGATGGTCAGCGCATTTTCAGGGGCCGGGGCGAACTGCTTGTTGAGCAAGGACACCGACGGAATCGAAATCCCGACCAGAATTATGATTGGGATCCCGGTCCAGATCACTTCGAGCAAAGTGTTGTGACTGACTTTCGAGGGAACCGGGTTCGCGCTTTTGCGAAACCGGATCATCACGTAAAGCAGCAGCAGCAGCACGAACAGCGTGATAATCACCATCACTGGGACTAGCAGATTGGTGTGCATATCCTTGCCATCGTTGCCAAGGTCCGAATACTGCTTTTGCAGGTCATAGGCGCCAGCAATCGGCATCCCCTTGCCCTCGGTCGGCTTCATCGGGGTATATTTGCCCGGAGCGACTTTGAACTTGGGATCGTTGGGATCGATCTTGGGCCCGGCCGAAGCCGCCGGAGTGGCTGCAACCGCCGGAGCGGCCGCAGCGGCTGCGTCGGTCGCCATTGCAGCACCTTCCGCTGCTTCGCTCGCAGCAGGCACAGCGGCCGGGGCCGCGCTGGCCAAAGCCGGTGCAGCGATCAGCGCCAGCGACAGCCCGATTGCCTTGATCGCCCATTCCGCCATGCGGACAGTCTTGCCGATTGTCATCGTCCCTCTTGCTCTTGCAGTCCCAGCCGGTGGAAACGGAAAAAATTCCCCATCTCGCCCCCATGGGAGTTTCGGATTCACCGGGCCTATACGCGCGCTTTACGGGCACCTCAAGCGCCTCTAGGGGAAATTTTGAAAGTGCCCTTGAAGTGCTAAGTTTCGGGGTCGAAAATTTAGGAAGAGGCGCAGCTGACAATGCAAGATGAAGACGTACTGGCAGAGTTTCGGGCCAGTAAGGCATTGCTGGAAGGACATTTTCTGCTCTCCTCGGGCCGCCACAGCGCGCATTACCTGCAATGCGCCCGGGTATTGATGGACCCGATGCGGGCCAGCCGCCTCGCTGCCGCGATCGCCGCCTCTATCCCCCGCGATCTGCGCAAAGACATCACCAAAGTGGTCGCGCCGGCCATGGGCGGGGTGATCATCGGCCACGAAATGGGCCGTGCGCTTGGAGTCGAAGCGATGTTCGTGGAGCGCCCGACCGGCACCTTCGAACTGCGCCGCGGCTTCACGCTGGAGCCGGGTGACAAGGTGCTGATGGTCGAAGATGTGGTCACCACCGGGCTGTCATCGCGTGAGGCGATCCAGGCGATCGAAGACGCCGGCGGCGAAGTCATCGCAGCTGCAGCGCTGATCGACCGCTCTGCCGGGTCGGTCGATCTGGGCGTGCCGTTCTTCCCGCTGATTGCCATCAATTTTCCGACCTATGCACCGGACGAGCTGCCGCCTGAATTGGCGGGAAGCGAGGCGGTGAAGCCAGGGAGCCGCGCCGCTTGATCCCCACCCGTCTCCGCCCCAGTTTGCTTAGACTCGGCGTGAACATCGATCACGTCGCCACGATCCGCAACGCCCGCGGCGGGGATCATCCTGATCCGGT
>VFKS01000539.1 GCA_009885425.1 Novosphingobium sp. | reverse complement strand
GCGGGGGCGAGCAGGATCACTGGCGCATCCCCGGCGCTAGCCACCTCTGCCTCGCGCCGCCAGGCCCGCAGCAGGTCGCTTGGCTTGCCCAGATCAGCCGGATCGAACCAGGCTGGTTTGGCATCCGCGTGGCCGACCGCCAGACTATAGGGCCCACCTTCATTGAAGGCTGCAAAGACGGTGATCGGATCGACGCTCAGGTTAATCTTGGGAACCAGCGAAAAGCCCGAACTGCGGCGGTCGGCGACCAGCCGGTATTCGCGGGTGGTACTGCCCGACAGCTCAAGGTTGAGCGGCGGCTCGCCTTGCTTGAGCGCGCCGCGCGCGAGCAGGCCCCATGGCTCTGACCGATCATTGCGGCCGAACAGTTCAACCGGAACGATCCCGTCTTGACCTGCCATTTCCAGTTTCACCGCCGCAATCGGCACGGCGATTTGGGGGGAAAAGCGCAGTTCGTGGGGGCTGCTCAGCGCGCCGCCGCTGGTTTCCAGCTCGACCCGGGCGGGCGGGCGTTCAACCGCTTCGAACACTTTCGCGCCGGTTACAGTAACTTCCGGAGCGGCATCCCAGCTGACCCGGACATAGCGTTCGCGCAGGTTGACTGCCGGCAGTGCAATCCGCGGCTGACCCAACACTTCGGGATCGTTGCCAGGGCGCAGCAGGACCTTTTCGGCCAGGGGCGTCCAGGTTTTGAGGTCGGCACCTTGTTCCAATGTGAAAGTCACCGGAACCTGCTTGGGCAGCGCAGCGTTGAGCTCGATTCCGGCTACCGGCAATTGCAGCTCGCGGGTGTCGATCAGGATCGCGGCGCGCGGATCGGTTGCGCTGGCGGCGTCAGTGGCGGTGACGGCGACGGTGGCATCGCCTGCCGTCACCGCGACCGCGATTGGCACCGATGCTCCGTCGGGTTTGGTTGTGATCGGGATCGCTTGCAGATCGTGGCTGCGCAGCAGGCTCGATTCGCCCGAACGGTCATAACCCAGCGCCAGCGACAGCGTCCGGCCCTTTGCGTCGAAAATCCGCACATCGCCAAGATCGGCGCGCTTGATCTCTGCCACTGCGGCGGCAGGCAAGACTACCCGGCCCAGCGCATTTCCGGCGGTGGGCGCAACTGCCAGCACTACCGCGAAATCTTCCTGCTTCTTGGGCTCTGGCGCGGGTTCAGCGGCGCAGCCGATCAGGCTGGCCGTTATGATCGAAACACAGGCCAAGCGGGTCAGGCGGGCAATCATGACGTCTCCTTTGCTTCGCCCTTGCGCGGGGGAAGGGGCACGAAATAGCCGATCAGCAGCATCAATACACCCACGCCGATGAATGCAACGATTCGGGCAATGCCCTCAGCCTGTGACATATCGACGAACAGCAGCTTGGCCACAACGATCCCCAGCAAGCTGGCCCCGGCGATCCATGGCACCCGCAGTTCCTTGCGCTGGGCTTCGAGCATCAGCCCCATCGCCATGAGCGTCCACAGGATCGAAAAGCCGGTCAGCACGGTCGGGCTGGAGAGCGTGGTGTAATCCCACGGCACATCCATAAAGTGATGCGCGGAGCGCACCCACATCCCGTTGACCGCGACAAAGCCGAGCAGCGCCAGCGCACCAAGCCCACCGTTGCCTGCAATCCAGGCGGCGAGGCGTGGCTGCGGATCGGCGGACTTGAGCATATCGCGCCGATAGGCCAGCGCCGCGATGGCCAGGCCGACCGCGATGTCGATCGGGTTGAGCAGCGGCACATAGGGCAGCGGCGCTAAATCGCCCGCCGCCAGCCACGCCGCCACCAGCGCGCCGCCATAGGTCAGCCACGCCAGCACCGT
>VFKS01000360.1 GCA_009885425.1 Novosphingobium sp. | reverse complement strand
GCGTATTCTCATCGTTCCTTGAGGTTGAGAAAACCCACAAGGCCTGGCTTAAAGCGCGCCGGGGTTAGAACTTCACTCGCAGCGTTGCTTTTGCGCTCAGCGGCTTACCGGTGGAGATATTGTTGTCGGTGTGGGCGGCAGGAAAATAGTCGGTGTCGGTCAGATTTTCGACATTGAGCTGAACCGTCACCGCATCGCTGACCTTGTAATAGGCCGCCGCATCGATCCGGGTAAAGGCGGGCAATAGCACCGCATTGCTGATCGTGGCCGAGGTGCTCGATTGGTGGATCACCCCCAGACCCAAACCCAGCCGAGGGGTGACGTTGTAGCGCGCCCAGGCCGAGGCTTGATGGCGCGGCAGCTGCGCCAGCTTGCGCCCGGCGGGAGCAGCCGTGGTGGTGGAGCGGATTTCGCCGTCCTGCAGGGCATAGCCCAGCGACAGGTCGAGCCCTTCGGCAGCGCGCCCGACCAGCGAGAATTCGATGCCTTCGGCGCGGCTCGATCCGCTCTGTACCACTATGCCCGAAATCGGATCGGTCGCGCGGGTGTTGCTGCGATCGAGCCGGAATACGGCCGTAGTGAAGGCCAGCGAGGGAGTGATATCCCACTTGATCCCGGCTTCGACATTGCGGAACTCTTCCGGCGCCAGCGCCTCGGTCGTAGCATCGAGCACCGCGAACTGATCGCCCGATTGCGGCAGAAAGCTCTTGGCGAAGCTGGCATAGACCGAGACGTTTTCGCGCGGTTTCAGGATCAGGCCAATCCGCGGCGACCATTTGCCGTCGCTGCGTTGGCCTGAAAAGCCGCTGACCAGATTGACCGAACTGATGTTGAAATGGTCATAGCGCAGCCCGCCAACCAGCTTGATGTGTTCGCCGATGTCGATCTGGTCCTGGGCATAGACCGACCAGAACGATGCATTCGATTGGCTGGCGCTGGTCCGCACCGGAAAGGTCACGGGCGGGATGGTGATGGTTTCGGCCAACGTGACCGTGGCGCCCGATGGAAAGACGGCGTTGTTGCGGGTGTTGAAGGTGTCCTGATCGCCCGCCTCGAACCCCAGCAGAACCGTGTGGAGGATCCCGCCGGTGCTGCCCTTCCAGATCAGATTGCCCTGTCCAATCAGGTTGGTCCGGTCAGTGCCGTTGGAGTATCCAGCCAGTGCCACCGTGTTGGTTCCGGTGACGGCGGCATTGGGATAGACGTTCGAATAGAACTTATCGTAATTGGCGTATTGCACTGACAGATTGGCGCTGAGCGTGTCGGAAAAGGCATGATCGATCCGGCCATGGACCAAATGCGCGGTCACTTCAGAGCGGTTGGTGGAGGGCGATCCGAACAGGGTATTGTCATAGCCCGTCAGCGGCAGCCCACCGCGCGAAGGCACGCCGCGATCAGTCAGGCGGCGGTCTTCGACATATTCATAGGTCAGCGTGGCCGAGGTCGTATCGCCCAGCTGGAGCCCGATGGTCGGGGTAATCCCCACGAAATGGCCGCCGTAGAGTTGCCTGTGGTTGCCGAAATTCTCGTAAGTGGCGTTGAGCCGCACGCCGACTTGATCGGAAAGCGGCGTGCCCAGATCGGCCGCCAGCGACCATGCGCCGAAACTGTTGATCCCGCCCGAGACAGAGCCTTGCGTGCGGCTGAATTCCGGGGCTTTGGAGACCCGGTTGATTACCCCACCGCCGCCGCCGCGACCAAAGATCATGGCATTGGCACCTTTCAGCACTTCGACCCGTTCAACATTGTAGAGCGGACGATAGTACTGTGCATCGTCGCGAATCCCGTCGACAAAGAAATCAGCGGTCGAATTCTGCCCGCGCAAGGTTATCTGGTCGCGGTGGCCTTCGCCCTGGCCCAGCGTAACCCCCGGGACATAGCGCAAGGCGTCGCCCAAGGTGGCGATGGCCTGATCGTCGAGCTGTTCGCGGCTGATCACGCTGATCGCTTGCGGGACATCGACCAGCGGGGTCTGGGTTTTGGTCGCGGTCGGGGTCTTTTCAATGTCATAGCCATCGGGGCGGCCATAGACGATGATCGCCGGGGCCTCGTCTTCCGCCGCAACGTCAGCCAGCGCCGGGGCGGCCCAGCCAAGCGGGCCGAGAGCGGCAGAGGCGGCGAAGGCGATCCGGCGAAGGCGATCGGAAGCGGGCATTTTGATCCTTATTGAGAATGATTTGCAAGAACAAGAATGCCGTTAATGCGAATGACTCGCATTGACAAGAGTCAAATCGGCCGAGCTGTCTTTTAAGTTTCGCAAAGCCGGGCTAGGCGCAGGGCAACAGTTGAAGGAGGCCACCATGAGAGCGACCATCTGGCACAACCCGGCCTGCGGGACATCGCGCAAGACTCTGGCAATTCTAGAAGAAACTCCTGGGGTGGAGCTGACCGTTGTCGAATATCTGGTCAATCCACCCAGCGCGGAAAGGCTGGCCCAGCTTTACCGTGATGCCGGGATCACCCCGCAGCAGGGCCTGCGCCTGCGCGGGACCGATGCCGAAGAACGCGGCCTGCCGCAGGCGAGTGATTCGGATGTGCTGGCG
>VFKS01000409.1 GCA_009885425.1 Novosphingobium sp. | reverse complement strand
AACCATCTCCCAATCGACATCATCCGCCGCGCGGTTGAGATCGATCATCGCGCGCGGCGCATGGGCTACCAGCAGCGCCGCCCCGGTCTCACGCGCCACAGCCTCGCCCAGCCGATCAGCGTAGCGATCCTCCAGCTTGAGCGTCGAAAACGCGGGATTGCGCATCGCTTCGATCAACCGGCCGGGATAGACGCGGCCTCCATGGGGTACCGCGATCAGCACCGGCAGCGCCGATGGACTGGGCATCATCAGGCTGAAGGCGGACTGCCCATCCTCACCCGGGATTGCTCCACCATGCTGGCGCCGCGAATCGATGATGGAGGGTATTTCGGCCATGACCACAAAGCTGGCCTGCCAGCCTCGCTGTGTCAAAGTCGGGCAGAACCAAAATGCTGCGGATTGTTAACCCGATCGGGTGTATAGCGAAGTCTTCCACTCCGGCCGAACCGCCGGAAAAGCTGAACTGCGATATGAAAAGGTCCGCGATGATCCGCATCCTCCTTGCCGAAGACGAAGAAGCCATGCGCACCTATCTGGCCCGGGCGTTGCAAAACGCAGGCTATGATGTGGTAGCGGTCGATCGCGGCACGGCTGCCCTCCCGCTGCTGATGGACGGCGATTTCGATCTGCTGCTGTCGGACATCGTCATGCCCGAAATGGACGGAATCGAACTGGCCCAGCGCTGCGCCGAAGTCAGCCCCCGGACCAAAGTGATGTTTATCACCGGCTTTGCCGCCGTAACGCTCAAGGCCAGCCGCGAGGCTCCGCAGGCCAAGGTGCTGTCCAAACCGTTCCACCTGAAGGATCTGGTGATGGAGGTTGAGCGGATTTTTGGCCAGCAAGTGCAGGCCAGCATCTAACGACTTGCCATTGCCGGGGAGCAAGGCTAATGGCGCTCCCCTGTCCGGGGCGACGGCCTCGGGCAGACCTGAATGGTGCGGGCGTATAGCTCAGTGGTAGAGCACTATGTTGACATCGTAGGGGTCGCAAGTTCAATCCTTGCTACGCCCACCATTCATGAAAAAGGCCCCGGATTTCCGGGGCCTTT
>VFKS01000262.1 GCA_009885425.1 Novosphingobium sp. | reverse complement strand
GCGGAATCGAGGCTGGCGCCGCTCGACAGCCGGACAAAAGCTGCGACGGCCTCGCCAAATTTGGGATCGGGTACGCCGACCACTGCGACCTCGGCAACGTCAGCGTGTTCGAGCAGGATATTCTCGATCTCGGCTGGAAACAGGTTCTCACCGCCGCGGATGATCATTTCCTTGACCCGTCCGGTGACTTTCACAAATCCGCGCGAATCCATCGTGCCAAGATCGCCGGTGTGGAGCCAGCCGTCGGTGTCGATGGTCTTGGCTGTTGCTTCGGGATCATCGTTGTAGCCGAGCATCAATGAGTAGGCCCGGGCGCAAATCTCTCCCACGGAGCCGACCGGGACCACACTGTTGGTCGCCGGATCGCGGATCGACAGTTCGGTCTGCGGCATGGCCTGGCCGACGGTATGCAGCACATCGTCGAGCGGATCGCTGGTCCGGGTCTGGGTCAGCAGCGGAGAAGTCTCGGTCTGGCCGTAGACGGTGTAGAACCCGCAACTGAGCCGCTCGGTCACGCGCCGGATCAGCTCGGGTGGTACCATCGAACCGCCTGATCCGGCGAACTTGACGCTCGTAAAGTCGCGCGGCTGGGCGGCATCGGCTTCTAGCATCGCGATCAGCATGGTCGGCACTCCCATCATCCCGATCACACCTTCGCTTTCGATCAGGGCATTGGCGCATTGCGGCTCAAACTGGCGCATTAGGATCATCCGGCGGCCGAACTGGACTGAGCCCAACACCGCAATGCCGCAGCCGGCAGTGTGAAACAGCGGCATCATCACCAAGACCGTTGTGCCGACCTCCATGCCTTGCCGGGCAAAGCTGTGGCGGGCGTTGTTGGCGATGCCATGATGGTGCAGCACAACGCCCTTTGGGAAGCCGGTGGTGCCAGATGTGTACTGGATCTGCACTTCGTCGCGCGGATTGACTGCAGGCAGCTTGCCAATTGGCCCGGCCTCGCGGAACAACGCGGCATGATCCTCCATATCAACCACTTCGCGGATCGCCGGAATGTCCTTCACCACGTCAACTGCGATCCGGGCCATCGGGTTGCCGCGGAACTCCTTGATCAACAGCAATCCGACCGCGCGTGATTGTTCGAGGACGTATTTTAGCTCGCGCGGCTGGTAACCGGGATTGACTGTGACCAGCGTCAGCCCGGCCAGCCCCAGCGCAAACTCCGCGATCACCCATTCAGGAATGTTCGGCGCCCAAACCGCGATCCGTTCGCCCGGCTGATAGCGGGTTAGCAGGGCATGGGCGAGCCGTTCGCTATCGGCCATAAGCTCGGCGTAGGTCCAGTGCCGCGCCAGCAATCCATCAGCGTCGACTTCGTCCAGGGCCGGGGCATCGGGGGTCCGCGCCGCCGCATCGCGCAGCACGCTGCCGACGGTGCTCTTAGCAAGATCTTGGTCGGCTTGCGCCGGGCAATAGGATTCGGTCAGTTGAAGCGCGTACATAACCCTCTCCACAAGCGCTGCATTCCGTAGCGTCAAGCGACCCACTGGGCAGGTGACCCGAATTGCCGGGCAATAGCAACCAGTTTGCTCGCATTTGGAACTTTCGGGACAAACGCCTAGTCTTGCGCCGGGGTCGCGAGTCGAGCGCGCGGGGAAATATCGCCGTGCCGATCATCGAGAGGGAAAATCACATGAAGAAGATCCTAGCACTCGCCGCATTGGCGGCACTTTCTGCTTGTTCGAATCCTGCCCCGGCGCCTGACACCGAAACGGCCACCGCATCCGATGCGCCAGCTGCCGCAGCCACCAATATCGCCGCCGACGGCAAGTCATCGGTCGGCAATTTCAAGATCACAGACAAAGACGGCAAGGTCTATATGGAAGAAGACAAGGCCGACGGAACCTATGTCGGCTCGCAAGACGGCAAGGTGGTCGAAACCGGCAAGTGGGTACAGAAAGATCCCAATACCTTCTGCTACACCAAGGACGAAAAGGACCCCAAGGAGGTCTGCAACACCGAAAAGGTCGAGAACGGCGTTTGGACGTCCACGAATGCCAAGGGTGAGGTTTCGACCGTCGAGCGCGTTGGAGGCTGATGGGAGCCTGAGCGGGAGCTAAAGGAAGGGCTCGTAGCCCGGGGGTAATTCTTCGACCGCGCCATCGACGTGGATGCCGCATTCGGTCTTGTCCCAGCCCTTCCAGCGGCCCGAACGGGCGTCTTCGCCGGGCGCGACCATGGTGGTGCAGGGCGAGCAGCCGATCGAGGGATAGCCTTGTGCCACCAACGGGTGCGCAGGCAGGCCGGTCGCGGCGAAATAGCTGGCGATCTGGTCGCTTGACCAATCGGCCAAGGGGTTAATCTTGAGCCGCCCCAGCGCGTCAGTAGTGTCGAGTTCAAACCGGGCGAGGCCGGCGCGGGCCGCGTTTTGAAAGCCTTTGCGGCCGGTAAAGCTGGCGTCGAACCCGGCCAGCGCCTTGGCCAGCGGCTGCACCTTGCGGATGTCGCAGCAGCCATCGGGATCATAGGACCAGCGCAGCCCGGTCCCATCGCGCGCGGCCAAGGCCAGCGGATCGGGCGTCAGGTTGATCAGATTGGTCAGCCCCAGCCGCGCGGTGATCTCGTCGCGGTAAGCCAGCGTTTCGGGAAAATGTTTGCCAGTTTCGAGGAATAATACTGGCACTGCTG
>VFKS01000420.1 GCA_009885425.1 Novosphingobium sp. | reverse complement strand
GTGCCGCGACAATATTATGACAAAGCTTGACCGTTTCCGGGTCGGTCAATTTTGCCTTGTCGCACATCAGAATGGCCCCGCTATGGTGTGGAATCATCGAACGCAGGAATTGGGCATCACCCACGCCCAGCTGTTCGCGCATGCCAAACCAGCCAACCGCGAAAATGAGCGCGGCAAGCCCCACCAGCAGGCGATTGGTTGAAGGGGACGGGTACATTTTGCCCATGAAGAAAATCATCAGCGCCATCATCGGGGCGACCATCATCAGGGTCATGTAGACGTTGCCGAGGTTGAGATAGAGATGCCTCGTGGTCGCGATCATCGAGAACATCACGAAAAACATGATTACGAAATCAAGCGCGAGCTCGATAAAAAGCTTCCGATAGGGATGGACCGCATGATCGGCGTGGTTCATGCCTCCTTTTGCGTCAGCCTTTGTTGCTCCGCCAGCATGCGTCGACTTGCCGCGCGTGGTGTCTTTGCCCGCACCATGCTGCTCATGCTCTCCGGCCATGTCGCAAGTCCTCTTCGCTGAATTTTCGGTGAACGCTATTGGTCCATACGCAGCGCGTGAGCCGTTCCCTCATAAAATCGATTGGGCCCGATTATTTCAATGCTACGTCCGCTTGGAGCGCCCTGCGTGCACGATAAACCCGGGTTTCGACCGCCTTTTCGCTGATACCCAGGATCTCGGCTGTTTCGGACTGCGTCAGGCCTTCGATGGTGCGCAGGATCAGGGGTTCGCGGATTGCGGGTGGCAGTCTGGTAATCCCTTCGCGCACGCGGGCGAGTTCGGCGCGGTCGGCAAGTTGCTGATCGGCGGGGATGCTGTCGTCGGACACGGTCTCTGCGGCTTCAATGGGCAGGGCAAATGAAAAGAACCGCCGCACCGAGCGCCGCCGTGCCCAGTCGCGGCATTTGTTGAGTGCAATCCGCTTGAGCCAGGCGATAAAGGGCCGGTCGGGGTCGTAACGCTTGAGCGCGGCGAATGCGGAAATGAACGCCTCCTGGGTGACATCAATCGCTTCGGCTGGATCGCCAATGGTCGCGCGCACCAGGCGAAACACCGCCTCACGATGCCGGGCCAGCAGTTCACGATAGGCAGCCTGCCGACCGGCCAACGCCAGCGCGGCAAGTTCGCCATCGCTGCAATCAGAGAGCGAAAAGCTCACCGCGCGTCGGCGGTCAGCGCCTTGACCACGGTTCTGTCAAACGTGCCCGCCTGCTCAGGCGTCAGGACAGCGCGCATGGCGAAAAGATGCTCGAGTGTTTCCTTCTGCATTTCGCCCATGACATGGTGGGTATGGTCGATCGCAGCGGTGACCTGCGGGCCATAGCCATGTTCGGCCTCGATCGCTTCGGCGAGATGGGCGTTTGCGGCGCGCATTTCCAGTTCGAGCGCCTTGCGCCGCATGGCAAAACGCTGCTCGATGGCCTCGATCTTGGCATGCTGAGCGGCGTCGAGCTTCAGTTGCTTGTGCAGGACGCTGTGTATTTCACTCTCACTGGACCGCTCCGGCTGAACGATAAGCCGACCGGCAAAAACCCCGCCCAGCGCTGCCGCGAAGGCGACAAGGCCGATCACGACAAGCCGCCACTTTGAACTCACCGGCGGAAATCCAGCAAGGTCGATGGTGCCAGTGCGTTCGACGCCGCGAAGGGTGAAACCGACTGCGCCGATGCCGGATCGCTGTTAGCGAGACTTCCGCCCGCAATCCCCAGGCCAAGCGCAAGAGTTCCCGCAAGCCCCATCAGCCGCGGGGCGAGTGCAACTTCTTGCCGACGCCTGGTCACGCCGCTCAAAACAGCATCGTCAATCGCCGCCAATCCCACTGGAACCGGGGCCTGCCCAAGTCGCGCAAGCGCAAGGTCGATGTCAGTCACGGCGCCATTCTCCTTTGTAGTCATTCGCTATATACGCAGTCGCCTCGCCAACCCCTTAGCAAAAAGATCTGCGCACAATTTTGAGGGGCAGCCTTGATTGCTGCGTATTCCCCTTTGAACACACTTCATGGAGGTTCCTCATGCGTACCAACCGTTTCGCCCTGATCGCCGCAGCCCTCGCAACCATTGCCATCCCGCAGCTAGTTAGCGCGCATGCGAAGCTGGTTGCTTCGACGCCTGCCGCCAACGCCACCGTCGCGCGGCCAACCAAGATCGATCTCCGCTTTAACGAGGCAGTCATAGGCTCGACCGTCAGTGTGCAGCTGGCGATGACCGGGATGCCCGGCATGGCCAACCACGCGCCGATGCCGATCACGGGCTTCACCTCGCAATTGGGTAAGGACCGTAAGTCTCTGACCATCATGCTCCGCCGTCCGCTCGTGGCGGGGACCTACCGGGTGAACTGGGCAGCTGCCGGAGCCGACACGCATCGCTTGACCGGGACTTTCAACTTCACGGTGCGCTGATCTTCATGGACAATCTGCCCGTCATCACCATCCGGATCGCGCTATACGCCGATCTGCTGGTGCTGGCGGGCATGACTGCTTTTACGCTCTATGCCTTCACGGCAGCCGAGCGAACTTCGCCTTCGCTCATCTCGCTCCGGCCAATTGTCGTGGTGCTGGCGTTGCTGGGATTGATTTTGTCCGGGCTCGGCTTGCTGGTGCTCGCGGCCGCGATGATGGGCGCAGATCTCTTTCCGGTCGACCCCACTCACGTCCGCATGATTGTCGTGGAGACCGCGATCGGCACGGCCTGGATTGTCCGGATGCTGGCTTTGGTGATTGTGCTGGCCGCTGCCCTGGCGCTTGAACGCTACCCGACGCCGATGCACATGGTGGTCCTGCTGGCATCATCGGTCGCGATCGTCACGCTCGTCTGGACCGGCCATGCCGGGGCGACCGAAGGCGTTGCAGGGACGATCCACCGGTTGAGCGACATTGTCCACATGCTTGCGGCGTCCATCTGGGTGGGCGGGATTGCATCCTTTGCCTGGCTCCTGTTTAGGCCTGCCGGGCAAACCGGTGCAACTGAACTTGCGTTAACCCACCGGGCGCTTGATCAATTCTCGCGGGTCGGGACGCTCGTCGTTGGACTCATCGTGCTGACGGGTTTGATCAATTCCCAGATTCTCGTTGGCGCCGCGAATATCGGTACGATTACGACCACACCTTACGGCCAACTGCTGCTTGCCAAAATTGCCCTGTTCGGCCTGATGCTCGCGCTGGCCGCCGCGAACCGATGGCGCCTCACCCCGGCACTCGGTGCTGGCGTGACTTCGGGCGACACAGCTGTAGCGGTCGCCGCGCTGCGCAAAAGTCTGATTGCCGAAGGTGCGGCTGTGCTCTTGATCCTGGCACTGGTCGGCTGGTTGGGCACGCTTGAGCCGCTTGGTCTGTTCGAATGATGCGCCGCAGCCTCCTGCCTGGAACAGACAGTACACTCGGTAAGTTATAGTGTTCGATGCGGTTTCCCGCGTCGCCGTCAAACCTTGCCCGTATGATCACCTGAACTTCGCCAGAACGTAGCTCGGTTATGCCTCTTAGAATGGCGCTTGACCCTCACATGATGTCAAGGTTCAAGAACGGAGCGACACAGGAGAACCAGATGACCGAGTCGCACCATGATCATGACGCCCATTGCACACATGCAGCGGACAGTTCCGCTGGCACGGCAATCGATCCCGTCTGCGGGATGAGCGTTGATCCAGCCAAGACCGCGCATGTCGCAACCCATGCAGGTGCGCGGCACTACTTTTGCAGCGCCGGGTGCCTCGCCAAATTCAATGCCGATCCTGAGCGTTACCTCGGGGATGCGCCGCCAGCCGCCGAACCGGCGATGGAAGGGGCTCTCTGGACCTGTCCGATGCACCCCGAGATACAGCGGCCGGGGCCAGGCAGCTGCCCGATCTGCGGCATGGCGCTTGAGCCGATGACGCCGACGCTGGCCGACGGGCCAAGTCCGGAATTTGCCGACATGAAGCTGCGCTTCATCATCGGGCTGATCCTGACACTGCCTGTTGTCGCTCTCGAAATGGGCGGTCATCTACTGGGACTCAACCGCCTGATTGGCCAGCAGTGGTCGAACTGGCTGCAAATGGCGCTCGCTACGCCGGTTGTGCTCTGGGCAGGGTGGCCGTTCTTCGTGAGAGGCTGGGCCTCGGTGAAGAGCCGCCATCTCAACATGTTCACCCTTATCGCCATGGGAACGGGCGTGGCCTGGGCCTACAGCATGGTGGCTGCGCTCTTGCCCGGTGTTTTCCCGATGGCATTCCGGACGGCGCACGGCGCGGTCCCAGCCTATTTTGAGGCAGCGGCGGTGATCACCGTGCTGGTCCTGCTCGGACAGCTGCTCGAACTGCGCGCCCGCGAGACGACCAGCGGCGCGATCCGGGCCTTGCTTGATCTCTCTCCCAAACTCGCCCGCCGGGTCCGGGCCGATGGATCGGATGAGGAAGTCTCTCTCGACGAGGTTCTGGTCGGCGATACGTTACGGGTCCGCCCTGGTGAGAAGGTGCCGGTTGACGGCGTGGTTCTCGATGGCCGCGGCACTGTCGATGAATCGATGGTCACTGGCGAGTCCATGCCAGTGACTAAGGAGGCAAAGTCAAAGCTGATCGGCGGCACGATCAACCAGACCGGCGGGCTGGTCATGCGCGCCGAAAAGATCGGACGCGACACCATGCTGGCGCGCATCGTCCAGTTGGTCGCCGAGGCACAGCGCAGCCGCGCGCCGATCCAGCGGCTTGCTGATACGGTTTCCGGCTGGTTCGTTCCTGTTGTGATTGCGGTCGCAGTTCTGGCGTTCATCGTCTGGTCGCTCGTTGGGCCGGCGCCGGCGATGGGCTATGGCCTGATCGCAGCGGTCGCGGTTCTCATCATCGCCTGCCCCTGTGCCCTGGGCCTCGCGACGCCGATGTCGATCATGGTCGGCGTCGGACGCGGCGCGCAGGCAGGCATTTTGATCAAGAATGCAGAAAGTCTCGAGCGGCTGGAAAAGGTCGACACGCTGGTCGTCGACAAGACGGGGACGCTCACCCAAGGCAAACCGGCTGTAGTCGCGATCGAAACAGCCGAAGGGTTCGAAGCGGATGAAGTGCTGCGCCTTGCCGCCAGTCTCGAACGCAGCAGCGAGCATCCCCTGGCCCTTGCCATCGTTAAGGCCGCCGAAGCAAAGGGCCTCGCCATCAGCGAGCCGAGCGAGGTCGATCAGCCGGTTGGCAAAGGGATCACCGGCCTGATCGACGGTCGCCGGATTGTCGCCGGCAATGCCCGCTTTATGGACGAGCAGAATATTCCGACAGCCGCGCTAAGCGAGCGGGCCGATCATTTGCGCAGCGAAGGTGCAACCGCGATTTTCCTTGGCGTCGATGGCAAGATTGCCGGTGCGATTGGCATCGCCGATCCGGTCAAGGAAACGACGCCCGCTGCCCTTCTGGCGCTGGCCGAGGCGGGTATCCATGTCATCATGCTGACCGGCGACAACCGGGTCACGGCTGAGGCGATTGCCCGGCGGCTGGGCATCACCGATATTGAAGCCGATGTCCTGCCCGACCAGAAAAGTGCGATCGTCAAGCGGCTGCGTGATGAAGGACGGATCGTCGCCATGGCTGGCGACGGGGTTAATGACGCGCCCGCGCTGGCCGCTGCAGACGTCGGCATCGCCATGGGTTCGGGCACCGATGTCGCCATCGAAAGCGCCGGGATCACGCTGCTCAAAGGCGATCTTACCGGCATTACCCGCGCC
>VFKS01000394.1 GCA_009885425.1 Novosphingobium sp. | reverse complement strand
GCGAAGATATGAGCGACGATTCACCATCCCCACCCAGCCGGCGCGACGCCGCCGCAATTGGCGCGAGCATCGCCGGTGAACGCATGGTTGCGGCTGAACAAGGGATTCTTGTCGCCGCCGAAGCGATGGCCGCGCGCGGCGCGCTGCACGAACTCGAAGCGCTGATCGCCGGAGCCGCGCCTGATGATGCCGCGCGGCTGCGCGCGCATTTGGGCCTGCCCGAACAGTCGATCCCCTTGCGCGCTACCAGCAACGAACTCGCAGCGGGCTGGCAGGACGGCGGATACCCTTATAAATACAAGATGTTGCGCAAGGACTATGAGCGCGAGAAGTTCCTGCTCCAGGCCGAATTGCTCAAGCTGCAGGGCTGGGTGCGCGAAAGCGGGGCGCGGGTTATCATCCTGTTCGAAGGGCGCGATGCGGCCGGCAAGGGCGGAACGATCAAGCGCTTTATGGAACACCTCAATCCGCGCGGCGCGCGGGTCGTGGCGCTCGACAAGCCGAGCGAGACCGAGCGCGGCCAGTGGTATTTCCAGCGTTATGCCCGGCACCTGCCGACCAAGGGCGAAATGGTGCTGTTTGATCGCAGCTGGTATAACCGCGCCGGGGTGGAACAGGTGATGGGGTTCTGCACCCCGCAGGAATACGAAGAGTTCCTGCGCGAGGCCCCCGAATTTGAACGCAACCTGGTCCGCAGCGGTATCCACCTGATCAAGTTCTGGTTCTCGGTCAGCCGCGAGGAACAGCTGCGCCGGTTTACCGAACGCAAGGTTCATCCGCTCAAGCAGTGGAAGCTCTCGCACATCGATCTCGCCAGTCTCGACAAGTGGGACAAATATACCCGGGCCAAAGAAGCGATGTTCGCCGCAACCGACACCGATCTGTGCCCCTGGACCGTTATCAAGAGCGACGACAAGAAGCGCGCGCGATTGAACGCGATGCGGTTCGTGCTGAACGCCTTTCCCTATGACGGCAAGGATGCCGCCGTGGTGGGCGCGTTCGATCCGCTGCTGGTCGGGCGGGCCAATGCAATCTTCGAACGCGGTGAACAGGCCACGGCGCCCGCGCCGAGCGACTGACAGCGCTTGCCTGCGCGCGGCGCGGCGATTACCGCCCTGACATAGCAAAGCCGGGGAGCCACCATGCCGCAGATCACCGCCAACGGGATCACACTCGAATACGAAGCCTTTGGGGATCCCGCCAACCCGCCGCTGTTGCTGGTGATGGGGCTGGGCGCGCAGATGACACTGTGGCCGATCGAGCTGATCGAGGCGCTGACTGCGCGCGGCTATTACGTGATCCGTTATGACAACCGCGATATCGGGCTGAGCGAGAAATTCGGCCATGCCGGGGTGCCCGATGTCCGCAAGGTCGCGCTGATGAAGCTGTTCGGGCTGCGGCCCAAGCTGCCCTACCGGCTGGCAGATATGGCTGCCGATGCCGCCGATTTGCTGCGGGTGCTGGGAATCGACAAGGCCCATGTGGTTGGCGCCTCGATGGGCGGGATGATCGTGCAGCTGCTGGCCGCGAACCATCCCGAAAAGGTCCTGAGCATGACCTCGGTGATGTCGACCACCGGCAACCGCGGCCTGCCCCGGGCCCGGCCCGAAGCGATGAAGGCGCTGATGGGGCGGCCGCCGGCCAATGCCTCGCTCGAACAGGTTATTCCGGTTGGGATCACTGTTTCGCGCGCGATCGGCAGCCCGGCCTATCCGGCCGCGGAAGAACGGCTGCGTGACCGAATCGCCCGGGATTTTGAACGCAGCTTCTATCCCCAGGGCGCGGCCCGACAGCTCGCCGCGATTATCGACGATGGCGATCGCCGCGCCCGGCTTAAACGGATCGGGGCGCCCAGTCTGGTGATCCACGGGATCGACGATCCGCTGGTCCCGGTCGAAGGCGGGCGCGATACCGCCGCGAACATCCGCGGGGCCAAGCTGCACGAAATCAAGGGCATGGGCCACGATCTGCCGCTCGAGCTGGTCGAGGAGATCTCCGACGTGATCGCGGCCCACGCCAAGTAGCGGGGAAGAGTGTGATGCTTTACCGCTGAATCAAATCCGCTCATGCTGAGCTTGTCGAAGCACCCGCCTGTTGCGATGGCGTGGCCTGCATACGATGGGCCTTCGACAGTCTCAGGCTGAGCGGGAGTTTGAGCAACTGGTCACATCAGCCGCCCGCCTGCCCTAAAAACTCCAGCCGAAGTGGCGGCCCAGATAAATCAGCAGCATCGCGCCGAGGATCGAGGTGAAGCAGCCCGCGCGGTTGAACCCTTCGCGCAGGCCCTGCCCTGAACCCAGGCTGGTCAGCACGCCGACCAGCAGTGCCCCGCCCATGCCAAGCAGGCTGGTCATTCCCCAGCCCATCTCGACCGCGCCGGGGTAAAAGTACCGCGCCAGCGCGCCGACGAACAGGCCTGAGATCAAGGCGCCGATGATATTGAACATGGAATGCGGTCTCCTTTCGGTTCACGCTTCGAGATAGGCACTGTATTAGACGCGTCAAGCACCCCTGCAAAACCGCTCCCAAAGGCCCGCTTTGCGCAACAAGATTGCCCGGCTCGATTCTTTCCGTGTCAACGCCTGTGGGTCGTTTTCACCGGACAAAAATATTTTCATTTTTGATTTTGACTCTTGCGCTCTCACGCAGTGCCCGGTTTCCGGCGCGTCGCTGCACTGCGCCATAAATCTTGTCCCCACTGTTTCCCCCAAACGATGGTTGCTCGGCGATTTACCCTCTTGCGCGCGAATCAGGATGCGGCACTATAGATAGTGGTCCGGCTCAAGGGGGGACCTACTAGACCTAGTTTCGTAACGAGCAGCGCGGTTCGCGCAGTGGGGTACGATTCTGGCTTGGAAAGGCGCCCTGGCAGCTGGAAATGGGAATGAAACCTGGGAAGTATTTTCTCGTTTTGTTCTCAACATTGGGATAGTCTGGGCGCTTGCTTGGTGATTCGAATGGGCCACAAAGTTTTGAAGCGGGCTGAACGGCGCGCGGGGCTGACAGTAGAACAGGGGCAAGACGTGGATTTCAGGAACGGAGAAGAGCCGAGCATGGCCGAAGTTGAGGCAGCGCTGGCGGAGGATACCGCATCGGGTGAAGCTACCACGGCGAATGCAAAGGCTCCGCGCGGCGGCAAAAAGGAGGCGGGCGAAGGCCCGGCACTGGGCATGACGGACAAGAGCGATGCGGGCAGCGACGCGCTGATCGCGAAAATGGGCGTCGAGGCGCTGGCCGGAGCCATGGCCGCCACGGCTGCACCTGCCGATGACAGCAAGGCGATCCACGACCGCCGCTTCGCGATCGAGGTCGATCATGCCCGCGATGCCCTGCTGACCGATTTCGGCAAGGACACGCTTGATGACCGCTATCTGCTCCCGGGCGAACGCTATCAGGACCTGTTCGCCCGCGTCGCGGCGGCCTATGCCGATGATGAGGCCCATGCCCAGCGGCTTTACGATTACATCAGCCGCCTG
This sequence comes from Novosphingobium sp., assembly GCA_009885425.1. Classification (GTDB taxonomy): domain Bacteria; phylum Pseudomonadota; class Alphaproteobacteria; order Sphingomonadales; family Sphingomonadaceae; genus Novosphingobium. The sequence goes on along the minus strand of VFKS01000394.1, from coordinate 1,517 downwards.
TGGTTCATGCCGGCGACCCCGGTGCTGTCGAACGGCGGGACCAATCGCGGGCTGCCGATCAGCTGCTATCTCAATTCGGTTTCGGACAGCCTTGAAGGGATCGTCGGGACCTGGAACGAAAACGTCTGGCTCGCTTCGCGCGGCGGCGGGATCGGGACCTATTGGGGCAACGTCCGCGGGATCGGGGAGCCAGTAGGGCTGAACGGCAAGACCAGCGGGATCATTCCGTTCGTGCGGGTGATGGATTCGCTGACTCTGGCGATTTCGCAAGGTTCGCTGCGGCGTGGTTCGGCTGCCTGCTATCTCGATGTCAGCCATCCGGAGATCGAGGAGTTTCTCGAAATCCGCAAGCCGTCGGGCGATTTCAATCGCAAGGCGCTCAATTTGCACCATGGTGTGCTGCTGACCGACGAGTTTATGGAAGCGGTCCGCGATGGCGGCGAATTCCATCTGCGCAGCCCCAAGGATGGCTCGATCCGCAACACGATCGACGCCCGCGCGCTGTTCCAGAAGCTGGTCGAAACTCGCCTCGCCACGGGTGAACCCTATATCGTCTTCTCCGATACGGTGAACCGGATGATGCCCAAGCATCACCGCGATCTGGGGCTGAAAGTTTCAACCTCCAACCTCTGCTCCGAAATCACCCTGCCAACCGGGATCGATCACCTCGGCAATGATCGTACCGCGGTCTGCTGCCTGTCCTCGCTCAATCTCGAAACCTGGGAAGAGTGGAACAAGGACGAAGTGTTCATCGAAGACGTGCTGCGCTTCCTCGACAATGTCCTGCAGGACTATATCGACCGCGCGCCCGAAGAGATGGCCCGGGCCAAGTATTCGGCGATGCGCGAGCGTTCGGTCGGCATGGGCGTCATGGGCTTCCACTCGTACCTTCAGAAAAAGGGTGTCGGATTTGAAAGCGCGATGGCCAAGGCCTTCAACCTCAAGATGTTCAAGTGGATCGCGACCAAGGCCGACGAAGCCAGCCTGATGCTGGCGCAAGAACGCGGGGCCTGCCCCGATGCTGCCGATATGGGCGTGATGCAGCGCTTCAGCTGCAAGATGGCGATCGCGCCGACGGCCTCGATCAGCATCATCTGCGGCGGCACTTCGGCTTGCATCGAACCGATCCCGGCCAACATCTATACCCACAAGACCCTGTCGGGCAGCTTCGTGGTCAAGAACCCGTATCTGGAACGCCTGCTGGCTACGAAAAGCAAGGATTCGAACAACGTCTGGAACTCGATCCTCGAACACGGCGGGTCGGTCCAGCACCTCGACTTCCTCTCGCCAGAGGAAAAGGACGTCTACAAGACCAGCTTTGAGATCGACCAGCGCTGGCTGCTCGAATTCGCGGCCGATCGCACCCCGTTCATCGATCAGGCGCAGTCGCTCAACCTCTACATCCCGGCCGATGTCGAAAAGTGGGATCTGATGCACCTGCACCTGCAGGCCTGGGAAAAGGGCATCAAGAGCCTCTACTATCTCCGCTCCAAATCGGTCCAGCGGGCCGGGTTTGC
>VFKS01000453.1 GCA_009885425.1 Novosphingobium sp. | reverse complement strand
GCGCGGTTGGCTTTGCCTATCCGGGCAAACTCGTGGCCAAGGCGATTGACGTTTCAATCGGGCCGCTGGCCAAGCCGAGCACGCTCAAGGTGGCGCTGTTCAGCGGCGAACTGGGCAAAGCGGTGACCGGGCGGTTCAGTGGGACCGAGCTCAAGCTGTTTGCCGTGCCGCTCGATATGTCGGAGGCCGAGGGCGACCTGCACTTTGCAAACGGCGATCTGGCGATCACCGGGGCCTCGCTCAGAGTAACCGACCGAACCAAACCGGCCAAGTTTGAGCCAATGGTCGCCCGCGATGCCGCGCTCCAGCTGCATTCCACCACCTTCACTGCGCAAGCCGTGCTGCGCGAACCCAGAAGCGACCGCGAGATCGTCCACACCAGTATCGAACATGATCTCGATACCGGGATTGGCTTTGCCGATCTCAAGGTTCCCGGCATCTTGTTCGACGACAAATTGCAGCCGACCATGCTGACCTATGCAGCGCAGGGCGTGATCGCGTTGGCCAAGGGTACTGTCACCGGTACCGGGCGGATTGACTGGAACGAACGCAATCTGACCAGCACCGGTCGGTTCAGCACGGATGGTCTCGATTTCGCCGCCGCCTTTGGCCCGGTCAAGGGCACGCGCGGGACAGTCGTGTTCACAGATCTGCTCGGCCTCGTCACCGCGCCTGATCAGCGGCTGACGCTAGCGACGATCAATCCGGGAATCGAAGTTCAAGAGGGCGAGCTTTCATTCCAGCTGGAGCCGGGCCGGCTGCTGGTGGTCAACGGCGCGAAATGGCCGTTTATCGACGGCACGCTCGAACTGTTGCCGACCCGGATGGTGCTGGGCGGAGCCGAAGTGCGGCGCTTTACGATGAAGGTCACCGGGGCCAACATGGCCAAGTTCGTCAACCAGCTCGAACTGTCCAACATTTCCGCATCAGGCATCTTTGATGGCACATTGCCGCTGGTGTTTGACGAGGAGGGTGGGCGGATCGAAGGCGGCTTGTTGGTCTCGCG
>VFKS01000010.1 GCA_009885425.1 Novosphingobium sp. | reverse complement strand
GGCGAGATCACCGGCAAGGACGCGCAGGGCAAAGAGGTATTTTCGATCCGCGGCGTGGCAATCTATTCCGAAGTGACCCGCCGCAAGGCGCGGATCCCGCTCAACGCCGAGCAACTCGCCCTGCTCAAAGGCCGGGTCAAGATCCAGTACCGTGAACTGCCCGAAAACGGCGGCGCGCTGCTTGCCGAAACCACCGCGACTTTCCCGTAAACCACTGAACGCAAACAGGCATTTGATCGGCTTGACGTCATGAAGCGCTGGCTCTCTCAAACGGTAAAAACCGTCGCACTGGTTGCGGCGGGCTTTGCTGTTTGGGCTGCGCCAGCGCAGGCTGAGGCGTGGAAAGCCAATGATGACGATTCGCTGATCCTCGAGCTGCGCAGCGGTAAGTACAAGCTAGGCGAATCCTTGCGCGGCTATCAGACCCCTGCTGGCGTTTGCGTTGATTTCGCCGATCTGATTCAGACGCTCGATCTGCCGATTCGGCTCGACAAGAAGTCGCGCCGCGCAACCGGCTGGATCTTTGCCGAGGATCAGCGGCTGGTGATTGATCGCGATTCAAATACAGTACAAACCATGAACGGAAACCGGGCGATCGGCGTATCGGCGATCTTTGATACGCCCGAAGGCTGGTGCATGAGCCTGCCCGCGCTGTCCCAGTGGATGGGGGTGCAGTTCCGGCCCGATATCGGCAATTTGACCGTGGTGATCGAAAGCGACCGCAAGCTGCCGTTTCTGGAAGCGATCGAGCGAAAAAGTCGCGCGGCGCGACTTCAGCGGCCGGCCAACCGCGAGTTTGACCTCGCCAGCCTGCCGCAAGCCAATGCGCCCTATCAGGCCTGGCGCGCGCCCGCGGTCGATGTCCAGATCCAGGGCCAATGGAGCCGCAGCGGCGGGGTCAGAACGCAGTACGAAGCGCTCGCCAGCGGCGAAGTCGTTGGAATGAGCTATACCGCGCGGATTGCGGCAAGCGATGGCATCGCGCCGGATTCGCTGCGATTGAAGCTTTATCGCAACGATCCGGCAGGCAAGATGCTGGGGCCGCTTGGTGCGACGCAGGTTGCGCTGGGTGATGTCGATACCCCCCCCAGCGCACTCGCCGCACAAAGCGGTTATGGGCGCGGCGCGTTCATTTCGAATCGCCCGCTCAACCTGCCCTCACGGTTTGGGTTGACCACGCTGCGCGGAACGCTGCCAAACGGTTGGGACGCTGAACTCTATCGCAACGGCACGCTGCGGGCCTATCAGGCCGATCGCGGCGATGGCCGCTATGAATTCCCCGATATCGAGCTGCAATTTGGTGAGAACGACTTCGAAGTCGTGCTCTATGGCCCGCAAGGCCAGGTCCGCCGCGAACGGACCAGCCAGAACGTGGGGATTGAAAGCCTGCCGCCGGGCAAGACCTGGTACTGGGGCGGAATTATCGATGAGGGCCGCGATCTGGTTGGGCTGGGTTCGACCAGCTATACCACCCAGACCGGGCTGCGCTGGGGTGTGGGAGTAGAGCGCGGGCTCGACGAACGGACCACGGCGGGGCTGGGCTATCACAGCCTGACCCGCACCGGCCGCCGCCGTCACTATCTCGAAGCGAGCGTGCGTCACTCGCTCGGCCCGGCGCTGGTCGAGCTGTCGGGCGCGCAGCAATTTGGCGCGGGCCGCGCGCTGCGCGGGCAAGCATTGGGCCGGATCAAGGGCGTCCACTTCGACGCGCAGGTGCTGTGGGTCGATGGTTCGTTCGATTCGGACTTGGTTTCGATCGAGCAGCGCCGCGAATTTGGTCTGCGCTTGTCGGGCCCAGTCAAGATCGGCAGCTGGAGCCTGCCGGTCGAGGCTGGCCTGCGCCAATCGCTGTCGCGCCGGGGGGTAAAGGTTACCGAAGTGTTAACGCGCGGCTCGGCCAACGTTGGCCGGGCCTCGCTGACGGTCGAATTGCTCAACCGACAAGTTTCCGGGCCGGCACCGCTGATCGCCAGTGAAAGCCACGGCAACCGGCTAACTCTGATTGGCAACGGCCAGATCGGGCGGGTTCGGCTGCGCGGGCAAGCGGCGTTCGGGCTCGATGGCAATCACCCCGGGTTTCAGCGCGCGCAGATCGTGGCCGATGCCCCGCTGGGCAAGGTCTCGACCTTGCGGCTGGGCTTTGACTATGACGCGGTCGGGGGCCGGCAGGAGTATTCGCTTGGCTATGTCCACCAGTTCTCGCGTTTTGCCCTGCGCGGCGAAGGCCGGATCGACAGCCGGGGAAATCTGGGCTTGGGCCTGACCCTGGCCTTCTCGATCGGACCCGATCCGGTCGATGGCGGCTGGCGGCTGTCGCGTGAGCGGCTGGCCCAAACCGGGCAAGCCAGCATCGAGGTCTACCGCGACGAAAACGGCGATGGCTACCGCCAGGTCGATGAACCCGCGATAGAAGGCGTTACGATCGAAGCCGGTTTCCGCTCGAGCGACAAAGCCACCAACAGCAGTGGTCGCGCGGTGATCGACGGGCTGATCCCTTATGTTCCGGTGCTGATCTCGATCGACACCGGCTCGCTGCCCGATCCGCTGCTCCAACCCAAGGGCCACGGCATGGTCCTGGTTCCGCGCCCCGGCGTGACGGCCAAGATCTCGCTGCCGCTGGCCCCGACCGGAGAGATCGAAGCCATCTTGCTTGGCGCCGATGGCGAGCCGCGCGGCGGGGT
>VFKS01000312.1 GCA_009885425.1 Novosphingobium sp. | reverse complement strand
GATGCCGATGGGCATGGCCGACGTTGCCACGGTGCTTTATTCGCAGTTCCTGAAATTCGATCCTGCCGCACCCAAATGGCCCGACCGCGACCGGTTCGTGCTATCGGCTGGTCACGGCTCGATGCTGATCTATTCGCTGCTCCACCTGACCGGTTATGCCGCGCCGACGATGGATAATATCCGCAATTTCCGCCAGTTACACAGCCCTTGTGCCGGGCATCCCGAAAATTTCGAGCTGGAAGCCATTGAATGCACCACCGGTCCGCTGGGGCAGGGGGTGGCAATGGCGGTTGGCATGGCGATGGCCGAACGCCACCTCAATGCGCAGTTTGGTGATGACCTGGTCGATCACAACACCTGGGTGATCGCCGGTGACGGCTGTCTGATGGAAGGGATCAACCATGAGGCGATTGGCCTGGCGGGCAATTTCAAGCTCGGCCGGCTTAACGTGCTGTGGGACGATAACGATATCACGATCGATGGAGACACCGCGCTCTCGACCTGTGAAGACATCCCGGCGCGTTTTGCCGCAACCGGTTGGCATGTGACCCGCTGTGATGGGCATGATTTTGCCGATATCGCCCGCGCTTTGGCCGAAGCAGCGGGCGATCCGCGTCCGTCGCTGGTCGCCTGCAAGACCGTGATCGGTAAGGGCGCACCCAACAAGCAGGGCACACACAATGTCCACGGTGCGCCGCTGGGCGGCGACGAAGTTGCTGCGGCCCGCGCTGAACTGGGCTGGACCGCGGCGCCATTTGAGGTTCCCGCCGATATTTTGGCTGACTGGCGCTCGCTTAGCGCCAAGGGTGCCGCCGAACGGGCCAACTGGGAAATGCGCCTCGCTGCCTCGCCCAAGCGGGCCGGGTTCGAAGCGGGTCAGGCCGGGGTTGCCTCGCTGGCTGCTGCGGCGCTGGAAGATTACATCGCCGGGCTGCTCGCCGCGCCGCAAAAGGTTGCGACCCGCAAGGCCTCTGAAATGGCGCTGGGTCCGCTGACCGAGCGCTTGACCCAGCTGATCGGCGGAAGCGCGGACCTTACCGGATCAAACCTGACCAAGACCAAATCGACCACCACTTTCAGCGCCGAGGACTATGCCGGGCGCCATGTTCATTATGGCATCCGTGAATTTGGCATGGCCGCGGCGATGAACGGAATGGCACTGCACGGCGGCGTAGTACCCTATGGTGGCACCTTCCTGGTCTTTGCAGACTATTGCCGCAATGCGATCCGAATGTCGGCGATCCAGCGCGCGCAGGTGGTCTATGTCCTGACCCATGACAGCATTGGTCTGGGCGAAGATGGCCCGACTCACCAGCCGGTTGAGCACGTTCAGTCGCTCCGGTTGATCCCGAACCTCAATGTGTTCCGCCCAGCAGACGTGGTCGAAACGGCCGAATGCTGGGCGCTTGCCCTGCAGGCAGAAGGCACCCCCTCAGTGCTGGCTCTTTCGCGTCAAAACCTGCCGCAATTGCGCTCGCAAGGCGGTATGCTCAGTGCCAAGGGCGCCTACCGCCTGAAAGCTGCTGGCGCTGAGCGGCGGGTTGTGCTGATCGCGACTGGTTCGGAAGTCGAGATTGCGATGGCTTGCGCGGCCCATCTGGAAGAAGCCGGGATCGGCGCCGATGTCGTCTCGATGCCCTGCGCCGAATTGTTTGTGCAGCAGGATGCGGCTTACCGCGCTGATCTGATCCCCACCAATGCGCTCAAGGTTTCGATCGAAGCCGGCGTTACCAGCGGGTGGGAGCGGTTCACCGGGCTCGATGGCATCAACATCGGGATCGACCGCTTTGGTGCCTCGGCCCCAGCTGACCAGCTCTATTCCTATTTTGGCCTCACTGCTGAGGCAATTGTTCCGCAGATCACGGCCCGATTGGGTCAGTAGAAGGAGTTCTTTCCATGGCGATCAAGGTTGCGATCAACGGTTTCGGGCGCATCGGGCGCAATGTGGCGCGAGCGATCCTGTCGCGCACCGACCATGACCTCGAACTGGTTTCGATCAACGATCTGGCCTCGGCCAAGGCCAATGCGATGCTGTTCCAGCGTGACAGCGTCCATGGTGCCTTCAACGGCACGGTCGAAGTTGACGGCAACGATCTGATCATCAACGGCAAGCGCATTCAGGTGACTGCCGAGCGCGATCCCGCCAATCTGCCGCACGGCGCCAATGGCATCGACATCGCGCTCGAATGCACCGGTTTCTTCACCGACCGCGCTTCTTGCGAAAAGCATCTAGCCGCTGGCGCCAAGCGCGTGCTGATCTCTGCTCCGGGCAAGGGTGTCGATCTGACCGTGGTGTTCGGCGTCAACCATGACAAGCTGGAAGCGGGCCACACTATCGTTTCCAACGCCAGCTGCACCACCAACTGCCTCGCTCCGTTCGCCAAGGTGCTCAACGACGCGATCGGGATCGAACGCGGTCTGATGACCACGGTTCACGCCTATACCAACGATCAGAAGATCCTTGACCAGATCCACGAGGATCCGCGCCGCGCCCGCGCCGCCGGGATGAGCATGATCCCGACCACCACCGGCGCTGCCCGTGCGGTCGGAGAAGTGCTGCCCGAACTGAAGGGTAAGCTCGATGGCAGCGCAATCCGCGTGCCGACCCCGAACGTCTCAGTGGTCGATCTGACTTTCCAGCCGAAACGAGATACGACCAAGGAAGAGGTTAACGCGCTGCTGAAGGCCGCCAGCGAAGGCGCGCTGAAGGGCGTGCTGGGCTATTCGGACGAGCCGCTGGTTTCGATCGACTACAACGGCTGCGCCAACAGCTCGACCATCGACAGCCTGGAAACGTCGGTG